>DINJ01000210.1:33704-36669 GCA_002423665.1 Bacteroidetes bacterium UBA5543
GGTTGATTACTTCTATGGCCTCTTGCTCTTTGAGTGGTATGCCCATACTACGCGCCATGCCATTACCACTGCCTTTGGGTATTATAGCCAATGCTGTGCCTGTACCCATCAAGCCTGTAACTATATCATTTACTGAGCCATCCCCGCCTACCGCCACTACCGCGTAGGCATTATTGGCAGCAGCATCTTTTGCCAGTTGTGTGCCGTGTCTGGCGTATTCCGTATGTTTTATTTCATAGCTGAATTGCTCATGGTTGAGGGTGGTGTCTATAGCTTGTTGTATGGCCTTTTCGCGTTCCGTCCCGCTTTNNAATAATAAAGACCAGGTGCTTTTTGCTCATGAAAGTTCTGCTTTGAGGCTGAGGTCCATGCTTACAGCATGGTGTATAATAGCGCCTACGGAAATATAATCCACTCCTGTAGCTACGTAAGATTCTATTGTATCTAATGTAATGCCGCCGGAAGCTTCTGTTTCGTACTTGCCGTCGATCAACTTAACGGCCTCAGCAAGTTGCTCAGGCGTGTAGTTGTCCAGCATAATGCGATGTACACCTCCATGTGCCAGCACATGTTTTACATCGTCTATGCTGCGGGTTTCTATTTCTATCTTCAGATTGTAGCCGGTGGTTTCCAGGTATTCATTCGTTTTGTCAATTGCCTGCTCTATACCGCCGCAAAAATCGATATGGTTATCCTTGAGCATAATCATATCGTACAGCCCCATGCGGTGATTATGCCCACCGCCTATGCGCACCGCCAGTTTCTCGTAGTAGCGGAACAAGGGTGTTGTCTTTCGGGTATCCAGTATTTTGGTTTTGTAGTTCTTTATTTTCTCTACATATACATTAGTCAGTGTGGCGATACCGCTCATACGCTGCATACAGTTCAGCGCCAGCCTTTCCGCCTGTAGTATGGTATGTACGTTGGCCAGCACGGTAAATGCCGTCTCTCCCNNCGCATCGGGCTGCAGGTGCCTGAATATACGTTGCGCCAGGTCTATACCGGCAATAATACCATCTTCCTTTATCTTCAGTACGGCTTTACCCGGCACATCAGGCCCTATACATGCCAATGTCGAATGGTCTCCACCTTTGATATCTTCCTCTAATGCCGCTGCTATAAACTCCTGGTAATTCAATATTGTATTGTTTTTACGTTTGCAAAATTACTAAATACATAACGTATTCAGCAGATGTAACTATTTCTTAACCTCGACATAAACCGGGGTTTGTCTCTAAGGCCACAACAGGCAACCATCGCCATAACTCAGGAAACGATAGTCATGCTGTAATGCATAATCGTACAATTTTCGCCAATCATCGCCAATCATCGATGCTACCAGCAGCAGCAGTGTACTCTGTGGCTGATGAAAATTTGTTGCCAGCCCACGCACTACTTTGTTTTTATATCCCGGCGCTATCAGTATCTGCGTTTTGGTCACCAGCGACGATTGTTTGTTCTGCAACAGGTAATCCCCCAATGCCTGCAAAGCAGTTTTTGCATCAGCATCCGTTTCCATTTCGTAGGGGTCCCATTGGGTCACTGCATAACCGTCAAAATCGGGCACTATATGATTCAGCAGTTTGGCGCCTATCCAATACAGGCTTTCCAACGTACGCATGGTAGTAGTACCTACCGCTACTATTCCTGTATCTATATGAGCTATCAACTGTTTTATGGTGTCAACGTCCACATGTATCCATTCAGCATGCATGGTATGCCCCTGCATAGTATCACTCTTCACCGGCATAAATGTGCCCGCTCCTACATGCAGGTTCACAAATGCCGTATCAATAGCCTTCTCCCGCAAGTTGTTCATGATACGCTCCGTAAAATGCAGCCCGGCGGTAGGTGCCGCTACACTGCCCTCATTTTTGGCGTATATGGTCTGGTAGCGCTCTTCATCGCCGACTTCCGCATCGCGGTGCAGGTATGGTGGTAGTGGCACTTTGCCTGCTATATGCAGCACTTCAGCAAAACTCCTATCCGTATCCCATACCAACTCTATGGTAAAATATCCCTCTCCTCTTTCGTTAATCGAAGCTTTAAGCGTAAATGTATCATGCTGCTGCTCCAACACCAGTCCATGCTTCCATTTGCTGGCTCCACCTATGATGCATTTCCACAAAACTCTTTGTGTTTGTAGCATCGCAGTTTGCACATCACTGTATTGCTCGTGCGGCTCTAAGCAAAACACTTCTATCAGCCCACCCGTTTCTTTTTTAAACAACAGCCTTGCCTGCACCACCTTGGTACGATTGAACACCATTAGTGTGCCACCCGGAATATGTTCTGCGATATTCCTGTACACATCTTCATGCAACTGCCCCTTGTTCCATATCAGCAGCTTCGATGCATCACGCTCCGCCAATGGATATTTGGCAATGCGTTCATCAGGCAGTGTATATGTATAATCCTCTATCTTTAAATCCTTCGGGTGCATCTTATCTTATTTCGGGTATGGTGATGCCGGTTATCTTTCTATAAACATCTATAGCATACAGGTCGGTCATGCCGGAGATAAAATCCAACACCGATTGTATATCGGCGAACAGGTTCTTCCTGTCCCCGCTTATCGGGAATTGTTTGGAAACTAACTGCAGCATCTTGAAAGATTTGCTTTCGTTAGTATGCAGTACCGCATGTACAAACTCTTTCAGTAGTCCCCCTATTACATTGTAACCCGCCAGTTCTATCTCCACTACCGATTTGTAATTGTATATATAGTCAAACGAAAATTCGTTGATGGCCTTGATAAGCGTTTGCTCCCTTTCCGGCAGGCATTTCATCAGGTCCTGTTCCAGCGTGCCTTGCAGCAGGGCTTCTTCATTATCAATAAATGCATTTGCCAGCTTTTCAGTCATCAGGCCTATCCACACGGCACGTATATATTCTACCTGCCTGTTGGAGTCGCTCATTTTATCCAGCGTGCCCTGCACACATTCTCTTGTCAGTTAAGTGGCTG
>DINJ01000066.1 GCA_002423665.1 Bacteroidetes bacterium UBA5543
CTTCAGTCAACTTTGAAGAGCCCGTCGGCGATTGTGTTCAGCATTGCTTTCCCCATGGTGTTTATATTGGTATTCGGTTTCCTGGGTAATTCAAGGGGTTTTAAAATGAATGCCGCTATTGCACCGGGTAGTGATACTTCCGGTGCATTATTTGAAGCACTGAAAAATAATGCGGCGATAAGTTGGGTGAGTATTGAAGACACTTCTGCTACCGATAAAATGTTGAGTGAGGGGGACATTGTTGCATTGGTACACATCAACAATGAATCGGGCAATATATCTCCCATGTATGAAATAAACCTGCGCTCTTCAGTTTCTCAAAAGGATAAGGTTGCCCAGTTGGAAGCAATCATTAAAACGACTGTACAGGGCAACGATACTTTGATACAAAACCGCACGAGTGAGCTGGTGCATATTAATACAGACATTGCCGCTATACGCGAGTTCAAAACTATTGATTTTATCCTGCCGGGCCAGCTAGGGTTCTCGCTACTGGCAGGTAGTATTTTTGGTACCGCATTTATTTTCTTCAGCCTCAGGGAAACACTGGTGCTGAAGCGTTTCTTCGCTACACCGGTCAGCAGACAGGCTATATTGCTGGGCGAGGGCATAGCCAGGCTGGTATTTCAGTTGATGGGTGCGGCTGTTATTATTGTTGTGGGTTATTTCGCTTTTGGGTATACACTGGTCAATGGTTTTGTAACGGTTGTAGAAATGCTGGCGTTGTGTACCCTTGCCATCCTGGTATTTATGGGTTTCGGGTTCATCATCAGCGGATTGGCAAAAAACCAAAGCACGATACCGCCATTGTCCAACATTGTTACGTTGCCTCAGTTTTTACTGGCAGGTACATTCTTTCCTATTGATGTATTCCCCACATGGTTGCAACCCCTGTGCCGGGTGCTGCCACTCACATACCTGAATGATGCTTTGAGAAAAGTAGCTTTTGAGAATGCGGGTTTTTGGGAGTTGAGGTGGGACATACTCATGCTGCTCATCTGGGCGGTGATTATTTACGCCATTGCGGCCAGGGTGTTCAAGTGGGAGTAAGCCCCCCCCACCCCTCCGAACCTACTTTACAGACACAGTGCATTTCAGGTTTTGAATTATCTTAGCACATATGAAAGTATTTATCGCAGGTGCATCAGGATTAGTTGGCGGCAATTGCCTCAAACATTTTACAGAGCAAGGCTGGGAAGTCGTAGGTTCCTATTTTTCATATGAAGTACCCGGAACTGTTTATTATAACACCCTGCATCCCGATGACGAAAAGAACTATGATATAAAAGGGTTTCAGCCCGATGTGATAGTACACTGCGGAGCGATGACACACGTGGACAACTGCGAGCTACAACCGGAGAATAGTTATCGCCAAACTGTACAAAGTACTATCAACCTGGTAGCTGTGGCAAAAGAATGCAAAGCCCGTTTTGTATATATGTCTACCGACTATGTATTCGATGGTACTGACGGCCCTTACTTGGAAGAAGACAAGGTAAACCCAATAAGCGTATATGGCAGGCACAAACTGGAGGCGGAGCAATATGCACTGAATGAAATACCAGGCACGTTGATTTTACGTGTCACCAATATTTATGGTCGCGAGGCAAGAGGCAAAAACTTCATTGCAAGAATAGTGCAACAATGCAAAGACAAACAAAGGANNATGTCCAACCAACGCCTGGGATATTGCGCGTTGTATGTTTGTATTACTGCAAGATAAAAAGACAGGCATCTACCATATAGGAGGAACAGACTATACTAATCGTGTACAACTTGCCCTACGTGTACTACAATATTTCCCTGATGCAGAATATGATTTGATACCTATGAGTACCGACGAATTAAAACAACCGGCAGCACGTCCATTAATAGGTGGTTTTGTAACCATGAAATTCAACCGCGAATATCCGGATTTTCTCTTCGGAAATGTTGACAGCTTCCTTAAAGAATTGATTACTTAAAGCGTTTCTTCAAATCAGAATTACTTAATGTATGTACATAAAAAAATCCCGACTTGCCTTGGCAAGTCGGGATAGGACTGTACTTACTAACCCATCGTAAGCATAGCAAATATCTAAAAAAGGATTGGCAAATGAAAATTATTTTTTTTATTATATAATTAACCCTCACGATGAAAATAAGTGGTATTGATATTATACTTCTCAACCATACCATACATCCATATTCTTCTTATATTATTTTATACTGACACAAATTAATAACAAATCAGACATAGTGTCATTAAAAAATAATGAAAAATGACACTATGACATTGTTTTTAGGTTGGAATACGGTTTGTAATAAGATTTCCTGTAAAACGAATAACAACAAAAGCATCTAAAACTTTTAAATTATGTACACAAACAGGAAAAATTTCATGCTGACCCCATCTTCATTTTCAGGTATTATGGATAACGTACTATCCAACAAATGGGACCGCTTCTTCTTTGACGACAACTGGAGCAATGTGACTGCACCGGTAAACATTAAAGAAACTGACAAAGCCTACCAACTGGATGTGATAGCACCGGGACTGAAAAAAGATGATTTCAATATCAATATTGAGAAAAACGTGCTTTCAATCTCTTTTGAAAAGAAAGAGGAGAAAATTGAAAGCTCAGATAAACTCATCAGGAATGAGTACCAATTCCGTTCTTTCAAAAGGAACTTCACACTGACCGAGAAAATAAACGCTGCAGGTATCACTGCGGGTTACAATGATGGTATACTGAGCATCACATTGCCAAAAGCTGAGCCTGTAGCACCATCTGTAAAGAAAATTGACATAGCATAAGAATGTTATAGATAAGTAGCATAGAGTAAGTTGACAGAAAGCGGGGTATCTACCCCGCTTATTTTATTTCAGCTCGTTTACAAACTTTCTAATTTCCTCTTTCCCTTTATCTGTAGCAACAATATGCAGCAAACCGGCAAGGCGCTGCAGGTATGTATTGATTGCTATATCCCCGCTATCAATCAAGCCGTCAACAGTTGACTCTGATATCCAGAAACGATTGATGGTAGTAATGGCATGTAATATTGTATCCATGTCCTCAGCTTTGGCAGTATTAAAATACCCTGCAAGGAACAATGATTTCAATTCGTCATACAATGCTTTTTTCCTCTCTATCTGTCGCTGTGCATAACGCGTGGCAAATTCATTGTCCTGCTTCAATAACAGCGGCAGGCTGATAAACAATGCACGATATTCGTATTGGTTCTTATATAACCGCCTGTGCATATCCAGGAAGTTATAAATACCGGGTTCCCTGTCCTGTGAAAATATTGCTGCATTAGAATCAGACAAACGCTCTGTCAGCTCCCGGATCAATTCATTCTTAGTGGGGAAATAATAAGTCACATTCCCACCTTTCATGTTCAGCTCTTTAGCCAACTCACGCACACCGGCATATTCTATTCCGTGCGCATTGTACATTTCGAGCGCCTTTACAATAATTCTCTCTCTTGTAGACACCTTCTCATTTGACATTGTCAAAAATAACAATACCCGCAATAAAATGAAATACCAGTAATGGGTCTATAAAGCATTTCCCTGTCGCTCTGCTCTTTGGCAAGCGACAGGGAAAACACATAAAATTTCAGGAGGCACCTATGCCTGTCCTTTAATGGTGCTGCCGTTGCCGGCCTCCTTCAGAAAAGGCATATTGATATTGAGCTTATCCTGCTCTTCCATGGCCAGGAACATGGTTTGCGTGGGATAAGCAAAGACTATTCCCTCTTCTTCAAACTTTTTGAATATATCCAGGAATATTTGTTGCTGTTTGTCCATAAATACGGGATAATCCGGATCCTCTACATAATATACTGTTTCAAAATCGAGACTGAAATTGCCATAACCCGAAAAATGTGAACGGTCGTACCTGACACCCTCTACCCGATCAACTATTTCCTTAATGTAACCGGGTATAGCCTTCAATTGTTCATAAGATGTCTGGTAAATAACCCCCAGTTTAAAAGCTATTCTGCGCTCTTGTAGTCGTTTGAAATTATGAACCCTGCTATTAGTCAGGTTTGTATTAGACACTACCAATATATCGCCTGTCATGGTTCGTATACGGGTTGTTTTTACGCCAATATATTCTACAGTACCTGACTTGTCATCTACCATTATGAAATCCCCTATTTCAAATGGCCTGTCAAAAAAGATAACAAAGTAACTGAACAGGTCGCCCAATATTGTTTGTGCAGCCAATGCAATAGCAATACCACCTACACCTAGGCCTGCTATGATAGTAGTTACATCGCGGCCCATATTGTCTAGCAGGAACACAATTCCCAGCATCCACACAATCACATTCACAATAATGAGTATACCCCTTACCTGCTTCTTTTTGATATCCGCGTCCTCTTGCCGGTTGATATAGCTGAATACCGTGTATTTAATAGCTGATGTAATAATGCGCAACACATAAAAGGTGAATATCACCATGAGTGCGGTATGGATAATATTGTAAGCCTTCTCTGATATTTCCAACACTCCGGTTGCAGCATAGGCTCCGCCAAAGTACAACATGGGCACTACAGACGCTTTTACCACATCTATCAGAAAATCGTCAAACTGTGTTGTAGTGCGCTCCGCAAGTTTTTTCAGGTAGCGTATCAACAGATATTTGAATATCCGTACAGCTATATAGATACCCAAGAAAATACCAATGGAAGTCATCCATGCCTGGACAGTGTTACCTAAAAATACTCGGTTCAAAATTTCATTTGTACTCATAATATATCGATCGGGTTGCAAAATTAACCTTCAGAAATAATTATTGGATCAATTAACTGTTAATCTAATTGTTTAGCATTACGGGCTGTGGAATTTATGGTACTACCGGTGGCTTGCTGCAGCTCATTTTCCAGTTTCTTCTCTACATAGTCAGAATTCATAACCCGCAACGTTCCCATATAAGTCATATCAAACTCCAACAGGTCACCTACTTTATACCTCTTTGGGTTTTCACCCAGGTCAACCACAATCATGTCAGAACTTTCGCCCACCACCTTTATATGCTCATCCACAGGCAACAGATGGTCCGATTCTATATCCAGCAAGCCCAGGTCTATTATCGCACGATAGGAGGACTCTTGTTTTTCCTGTTGATCAAACTCAAGCACCTCACCCGTTAGATTGTGGCCCAGTTCGCCCATAGGCACGTTGGGCTTTTCAGTCAGCTCTATGATTTCGGCGTACAGCTTAAACACATCAT
>DINJ01000243.1:0-4384 GCA_002423665.1 Bacteroidetes bacterium UBA5543
GGCAGGCTTGGTGACTGGTACAGTATTTGGTATCTGGCTTGGCTACAATCCGGCAGATTGGTCTCCCTCTACTTATGTTGAACAGCAACAAAGTGCTATAAAGGCTTTGAATACTTTGATGCCCATTCTAGGGCTCATAACCATTATTTTGACATTCACATCAGCCTTCATGCAAAAGAAAACTAAACGCCTGTTTTATACTTTGCTGGTTGCCGGTGTATTCTTTATTGTCAGTGGTATCGTTACAAAATTTGGTAACCAACCTATCAATGCGGTTGTAATTACCTGGGATATGAATAAGGCCCCCGACAACTGGACCGAATTAAGGGACAAATGGTGGATGTATCATATTATCAGGACCGCTGCCTCGTTTATCGGTTTTTTGTTGGTATCATGGACAGCAACGTCAAAACAAACCGTTCAGTAGGAATTTTTACCTTCTTGTGGTATGTGTTGTCACCGTACCTCCAAATATCCCACTCGTCTGAGCACCTCCTGGTCTGAGCATTCCGCTCAGACCTAAGATAAAATTGAGCGTCCGCTCAAAATAATACTTGTTACAATAGTTTAAATAATGTATATTTGCTGTTGTAGATTACCATAAGCTACGAAAGTCGTTACTGTTTTGGAGGCATTTACCAACATCCTGCCCATCCTTAAATCCTGATTCAGACAACTAAAACCACAATCATAGATTACCACTCCCAAATCTAAAATCCAATAACCACTATCCACCATCACAAATCATCAATAACAAATAAAATAACCATGAAACAAGCTCACCAGACCTTCATCATCGAGATGATAAAACACGGCGACAAGACAATGGCCTACCAAAAGGCCTATCCCAAATGTACAGACGAGGAAAGCGCTCGCAAGTCAGCCGAACGGCTGCTGCGGCATCATCCTGAAATAGCGGAAGAAATAGAAGACGCTGCTGCACACATCCGCCAGCGTGCCTATGCCGAGGCATACCACCTGTACGCTGAACAACAGAAGACAAAATTGCTCAGTATATTAGACAAGCGGGAGATATTGGCACGCATAGCCAAATGCGAAATAAAAGTATGTCGCTATATAAAAGACGGCGATACCTACCGCATGTTGTTTGAAGACCCGCACCCCCGCGAAATCATGAAGGCTATAGAAGCCGACGGACGTATAGAAGACAGGTGCAACCGCGCCCGCAACCTCGCCGACCCGAAGCTGTCGCAGTTCAATGTCTATATTNNTTCACAACATCTCCCCCTTCAGAGGGCTAGGGGGCAAACCACAGAACACTTTCCTCCCCTTGGGGGTGATAGAGGGGCTCTCGCTCTGCAAAGCTCTCCGCTCTATCCCCAATACCTTGCCCTGTACCATAAACGCAAACTCCAGGCCGAAGACCTCATGTGCGACAGCTTTTACAGCAAGAACAAGGCAGCAGAAGCCTCAGCCCCTCCACCCCAAATCCTTACCGACGAAGAAGTACGCCAATTCCACGCCGAGGCGGATAAAAAACTGGAGCAACAAAAGAAAATACCTAAGCAACCATACAACACATTTGGAAAAATGTATTTCCCGCCGGAAGGACGTAATCCCGCTAAATGAGCAATCCTCAAAGGGAAACACTAAATTTGTTGGCGGATGAACCATTTAAGGCAGATTATATATACCAGCATAGTACAGGCCATGCACGAGTTGCGGGTTAATAAACTGCGCACTTTTCTGTCCTTGCTGGGCATCACCATTGGTATCTTCTGTATCGTTGCGGTATCTACGGTATTGGATAGCATGAAAAACAATATCAAAAATGAGATTTCCGGCCTGGGTAGCGATGTGCTGTACATAGGCCGATGGCCCTGGATGGACGAAGGCGGTGAATATAAATGGNNACGGGTTATGCCGTCACTACCAACTTCGATAAGATACAAGGAGTGGAAATAGAAAACGGACGCTACCTCAGCTTGTCTGAAACTGAAGGTGGAAACAACTCAGTGGTATTGGGTGCTGAAGTGGCGGAAACATTATTCCCTTCAGGCACCGACCCTGTTGGCAAGTCAATTACCTTTCATGGCAGGGGCTTTAATGTGGTGGGTGTAATGCGTAAAACAGGGCAGAGCATATCCGGTTTCAATTTCGACAGGGGTATTATTTATCCTTACTATACCGCCGCTGCTATGGTCGATGTTACTTCTTTCAATAACGACCCCACACTGGTCATCAAAACAGGAACCGATGTAAATGTACAGGATGCCCGCCTGGAGGTGGAAGGTGCCCTGCGCAGGATAAGAAGGGTGCCACCCGGAGAGAAAAATAACTTCGCAGTTAACCAACTCAGCCAGATAACGGAAAGGCTGAATATTATGTTTAGTGGAATAAATATGGTTGGTTTGGCAATTACTTTTTTATCATTAATGGTGGGTATGTTCGGTATCGCCAATATAATGTTTGTGACAGTAAAGGAGCGTACTAAAATGATAGGGCTGAAAAAGGCAGTGGGTGCCCGTTCCCGCAGCATATTGCTGGAGTTCCTGGTCGAAGCGGTTACGCTTTGCATCACGGGGGGGCTGGTAGGTATCATCCTGGTACTGCTACTGGCAGCAATCCTCACCTATGCCGCCGATTTCCCGGTTACATTATCTTTACAAAACTTTTTCATAGGCATAGGTATTTCGGCTACGGTAGGTGTATTNNCCTCCCGCCTCGACCCTGTGGCCGCTATACGCTCGCACTAAAAGAACGGACAACAGATTATGAGTAAAGAACGTACAATCATCCTCGATAAAGAGCGCATCAACTGGAAGATGCAGCGCATGGCCTACGAGATATGGGAGAATTTTAGCAATGAAAAATCAGTAACCCTCATTGGTATAGAAGGCAGCGGTGCTATTGTGGCCAAAAGCTTGCAAAGAAGGCTCAAAGAGATCAGCCCGTTGAAAGTAGAGCTCATCATCATCAAAATGAACAAACGCAAACCCCTGTCAGATGAAATAACTATTAATGAAGACCTGTCAGGCAAAGCGTTGGTTTTGGTGGACGATGTGGCTAATTCAGGCAAAACCCTGCTTTACGCATTGGCGCCCATATTAAAGTTCGAACCTAAGAAAGTGCTCATAGCTGTATTGGTCGACCGCAGGCACAAGTCATTCCCCATCACTCCGGATATCATCGGCCAGAGCGTGTCTACTACGCTGAAGGAACATATAGATGTGGAAACGGAAGGGGAGTATATAACAGCCGCCTACCTGCAATAACAAGGAATAAACAAGATTATAAAAATATAAACAGAAGAAGATAGATGCCCGTTACATTAGTGATACATGGTGGTGCCGGAAACGTAACCCCCGAAACAGTAGATGGTAAAGAAAAAGAATATACCGAAGGCCTGAAACTGNNGCCCTAATGAACGGCATGACACTGGAAGCAGGGGCGATCGCCGGTGTGCGCAATATCAAGAATCCTATTAAGCTGGCGCGTGAAGTAATGCTGCATTCCAACCACGTTTTCCTCAGTGGAAATGGCGCTTCTGAATTTGCCCTGACACGCGGTATGGAAATTGTGCCCGATGAATACTTCTTCAATAAAGAGCGCTACGAACAATGGCTTGAAATACGTGATAGCGACCATTACCAGCTGGACCATAAAGGCGACAACCTGAAAGGAGGGGATGCAAACCCTGACTATAAATTTGGCACTGTAGGCGCTGTAGCCTGCGATGCAGATGGTAATATAGCTGCCGGCACTTCTACAGGAGGCATGACTAACAAGCGCTTTGGCCGCATAGGCGATAGCCCTGTAATAGGTGCGGGCACTTATGCCAATAATACCACCTGTGCCATCAGTTGCACCGGCCATGGAGAACCTTTCCTGCGTGCGGTAGTGGCGCATGATATCAGTTGCCTGATGGAATATAAAGGATTGTCTTTGCAGGAAGCTTGTGATATTGTGGTGAAAGATAAGCTGGTAAAAATAGGTGGTGAGGGTGGCCTGATAGCTGTAGATGGTGCTGGCAACTTCGAGTTCTGTTTCAACTCGGCGGGAATGTACCGAGGTATGTGTAACAGTGCTGGCGAAAAAACTGTAGCCTACTACGGCTAAGCGGTTAGAAAATGCTGAACCGGTCAAATTCCGGTATTTTTGCAAAAGCCTGCTACCGCAGGTGGTTTTAATTTTTCATATCTGTCATGTCAGAGAGTTATATAGTATCGGCCAGGAAGTATCGCCCACAAACGTTTGACACGGTTGTGGGGCAGGAACACATAACCACAACCCTAAAAAATGCCATTAAGAATCAGCACCTGGCCCATGCGTTTCTCTTCTGCGGCCCCAGGGGCGTAGGCAAGACAAAATGTGCTCGTATACTGGCCAAGACAATAAACTGCGAATCGCCAACGGCTGATAT
>DINJ01000243.1:4415-4584 GCA_002423665.1 Bacteroidetes bacterium UBA5543
CGGTGCCAGATATTTGATTTCAAGCGGATTACGACCAATGACATAACGGCTCACCTGCAAAGTATTGCTGTGAAAGAAGGCATGGTAGCCAATGAAGCTGCGCTACATGTGATAGCCCAGAAAAGTGAGGGCTGTATGCGCGATGCACTTTCTATGCTGGATCGCATAG
>DINJ01000075.1:0-2084 GCA_002423665.1 Bacteroidetes bacterium UBA5543
TGTTGCGTGTTGGTTACTTTATAACCTACATGTATGGAGTCGTACACCTGGCCGTAGCGGTAAGTTCTGAAAACAGTATCAGGCGGGTTAGGTGTTATCACACTGCTGTCTATTTTGCCTCGCGATACATAGGCTATTGAGTCGAAAGTGGTATTCAGTATTTCATAAAACACCTGGTCGCTGTTTGAGAAAGAACCCACTTTGGCTTTGCCGATCAGGAATGCCGGCTGGAACATCACAGAAAAGTTGGAAGGCAGCCCATACTCCACATAAGGCGCTATCACCCATTTGTCAGCGTTCCATACGGGGTCGAAACCGCGTGTAAAGCCCAGCTTGATACCGGCGGCAAAAGGCAGTGGTTTTTTCCTGCTGTTGTCAACGGCATACACTGTCTGTTCGAGTATAGATTTGCTGGTATCGGTAGCTGTTTTCTTTTTCGAAGTGTCCTGCGGTGGTGGTGCTGCAATGCTGATTTCGGAAGAAGCACCGTCGCTATCTTCATTATTAATACCCGGCAGCGATTTGTTGCCAACAACCATGCCTGATGCTGNNATAGGTGCCTGTATCTCTTGTTGCTCTGTGGCGGATACGGGTAATGCTGCAAGCGAAGAATAAGCATCATTCTCAGGTGTTGCAGGCAGTGGTACACCTGCAGGGGCCTGCAGCAGGGGAATATGGACGGGTAATTCGAACCCAAAAGGTATAACAGGCAAGAACATCAGTTTGTCCCTCAGCCTTTGTGCTACAGGCAGATAATTGCCGGCTGCTGCCGTTGTGGTTTCAGTATTTCCGGGAGTTGCATGTGTAATAGGTTGTTTATTTCGGGGCTGGAGGTTGGCATTTGTTGTTTGTTTATGTTGATTGCCCCGCAAAGGCTGTTGGGGCGCACTGTTTCGAACGTGGTCAGCATTGCTGGTTGCTACCGTATTGTTGGTTTCATTCGTTGTGCGTTTTGTAATTGTGTTGTTGTAATTATTATTTAATTGATGATTCGTTTTGGCAGTTATAGTTGTGTTGTTTTTTAGTGTCGTGTTGGTAGCATGACGCGTAGGTGGTAGTTCAGGTGATTTCAGGTACCCGGCTATTATTACAGCCGATGATACCAATATCAGGCCTGCGATAGTCCAAAACCACCATATAGGGAAAGGCCTTTTACGGCCTGGTTTTTCATCCAACCTTTTCTCCAATGCATCCCATACAGCAGGTGGCGGCATTTCTGTATGCCCTTCCATTTGCCGGCGGAAAAACTCATCGATATGTACTGTGCGTTCGTTCATAACGTTATCGCTTCATAATTGAGTTAATCTTTTCCTTTAATCTTCTCCTGGCATCGTTGAGGTGCCAGCGGCTGTTTACTTCCGTAATGCCGAGTGCCTCAGATATCTCTTTATGCTTTAACTCCTCAAATACGTACAGGTTAAAAACCATCCTTTGTGTATCGGGCAATTCATGTACCAGTAACAGCATTTCTTTATAAGCAAGTTTGCCCGCGGCATCATCTTCCAGGTACACTTCTTCAGGCATTTCAGCTGCATGGTACACTTGCTGATCCCTTATGTACTTGCGCATATGGTCGGTTACAGTGTTTATCACCACCCTTCTCAGCCAACCCTCAAACGATCCTGTGCCTGAATAGCTGCCTATCTTGGTAAACACTTTATAAAATGCGTCATTCAATATTTCGTCCGCTATTTCTGTTTGTTTGGTATAGCGCCTGATTATCGCATATGCTTTAGGTGCGTGTTGGTTATACAGATATTTCTGGGCGTTCCTGTTACCGGCTATACAGTCCTTTACCAGCAAGGCAGTATCCTCCCATGCCGATGCATTATTGCTTTCCGGGTGCAATTTTGCGGAACTATGTAAATCCGTAGCCAATCAAATCCTTTTTTTAATCCATACTCTATGCTTACCTGTATCTACAGGACGCATAAAACTAACCGATTGTTAGTAGGCCGTGGGCAGTCAAACAGAATTTTTATTATTTAATATCAGGCGCGATGCTCTATTAAGGATGCATCGCGCCTGATGTCTTAGCGGGATATAATCAAACGCCCTGTTTCTGTAGCATTTTAACCTGCTAC
>DINJ01000075.1:2218-2525 GCA_002423665.1 Bacteroidetes bacterium UBA5543
GTTGCCGTAAAGGTTACATACTCGTCAACGTTTAGTGGCCTGTTGGGGCTGGCGGTTATAGTTACGGACGGTGCCAGCCAGGGCAGCACTTTCATTTCCACCTCGTTGCTCGCGTCAACATAGTTTGTGCGGCACCTGGTATATTCTGTCATGTCTACCCTTACTACGTCAGTATGGTTAAGCGTAGTGCTGCTGAATGTAGTGCCGGTGCCGCCTGTTAATACACCATTGATGCGCCACTGGTAGGTGGGTGTGCCGCCATGGTTATTGGGCAATGCGGTAAAGCTTGCCAGGTCTCCCACGCATA
>DINJ01000075.1:2574-6023 GCA_002423665.1 Bacteroidetes bacterium UBA5543
CATCCGTTCAGGTTGAGCGTAGCCACATACCAACCCGAAGCAGCTGTTGTGCTGTTAGCGACATAAGTATTCTGTGTATTAGCGCTAAAGCTGTTAGGCCCTGCCCAGCTGTAAGCAACACCGGTAGAAGAAGTGCCGATATTGATATGAAGTGTATCACCCGCACATACCGGGCTGTTGCTGCCTGCTGTTACAGGTGTAGGCATTGGTTTTACCAGTACATGCGTAGTGTCAGCTACGGAACATCCATTCAGTGTTGCTGTAGCAGTATATACGCCGCTCATTGCCGTGGTGCTATTGGTTATCGACGGATTTTGAGCAGAGGATGAATAGCTGCCGGGCCCNNGTGCCGGGCCCTGTCCATGCCCATGTAACATTCGAAGTAGTGGTAGATGCCGTGAGGTTGAGTGTTTCTCCGGCGCATATGGCACTATTGCTGCCAACTACAGGTGTGGCGGGTAGTGGTTTCACTGTTACGGCCTCTGTGTCATTCACTTCACAACCATACCATTTCATTGTCACTACATAATTCCCGCTTTGGATAGTTGTTACTCCTGAAATACTTGGGCTGGCCGAGGTGGAATTAAAGCTGTTAGGCCCTGACCAACTGTAGGTAGTGCCCGATATAAATGTACTGGCTGAGAATTGTAACGCGCCACCTTCGCAAAGGGGGCTATTGCTACTCACCGCAATATTCGTACTATCGGGGTTGCCTATTTTTATATTGTAGGTAAATGATGTGTCAGCAGGGTTGGAAGCCACTAACCTTAACTTATATCCGGTGCTGTTAGTCACATTATTCGGTATTTTGAAACCGATGACTCCTGATGTATCAGATGCTTTACTGCCCAGGGTAACGGGAGTGCTGAAACTGCCGTTTTTATCAGATAATTGCATGCTGAAAACATTGTTAGGCTGGCGGTCGTTGTATACGAAGTAATTAAAGTAAACTGAGTCTCCTGCACAGAATAGTGAGTCGGAAGGTGCGAACCCTATAGAGTCGTATACTCGCACTACCACTGAGTCGATATACCAGGTGCCATAGCTTGGTGACGAAGAAAAGTTTGTAAGCTGGTATAATAATGAAGGTGTATCTACAAACGGGCCAATAGCAATATTGTCATATGCCGAGTCTGCGTAAAACGTTGCAGTCAGTCGTACCCAGTTGGCAGTGTCGGTTAACAGTGCGTTGGGCGAAAAGTGAATGCTGGGAGTGAAGGGCCACCTTGTGTTAAAAGTCGTGCCGCCATTATCAAAGAAGTGAACACAAACACTGTTCAACGAATACCTGGATTTGTCGCCGGCAGAATATGATAGCGATACCTCGTATGTAACACCGGGTACCAGGGGTGTTATCTGCCTTGTAATAGCTTCCCTGATGCCATAGTTTGAAGGGTTGGAGAAATCCGCTATACCCATGTAGGCATTGCCATTGGCAGGCATCTGCCAGCCCCAGGCGTTCGATGGCACCGTATTACTACACGTTTGGAAGTAGTCGGGGCTACCGCTAAAACTGGACCATCCAACACAGTTTTGAGGCCATCCATATGTTTGTGTACAATTCTGGCTGGTTTCAAAATTGCCATTGGGTACGAGGTTGGTCTGGGCGTACGCAGCCATGCATAGCATTAACGCCGGGATGAGGCAGGAGAGGTTTTTCATATCTGATTTATCGTTTACTGTCTTTAAAAGTAAGGGTTTTTATGTATTGTTGGTTGATTGCGAGGGGAAGCTGACGTCTTTTAATCTATGATTAACCACAGGATTCCAATTTAGTAATTTGAATTCCACATGGCCATTTACTGTTTGTTACTAATAACTGGTTAATCATTAACAACTGCTAAGGTTAAGGTGGGTGTTTTATTTGGAATAGGGGTACTGCCTGCACCATCTTTGTATTGCAACTAACGAAAATATTTTCGGGCGTTTCAAAACAAAAAACACACACAACATGACACAGGGTTCCGCTACACAACGCATCGCTCAGAACGATGCATATCGTAAAATCAGTCTTTTTATTGGTTTGCTGGGTTGTTTAGTGCTGGCTGTGAATTTCTAAAATTCAATGCTCGCAGATACGGTTAAGGATGTATGCGATGAACATCCGTGGCTGTAGCGGGCATTGATTTTTTAAACACGTTTCTCTCTTATCCTCTATATGTAACATGGCCCCTTGTCTAAGGGGCCTGTCTTTATTTAGATTCTATGTCTTCCGTATTGGGTTCATGCAGTTCTACCGGCTTGCCTTTCTTGCGCAGCCTCATATTCAGTAGTTCTACACCAAAGGAAAACGCCATAGCGAAGTACACATAGTTTTTCAGGTGCATTTCGTGGGCACGTTCGCTGTCCCATCCCTCTACTATCAGCACCATGCCCACCATTACCAGGAATGATAATGCCAGCATCTTAAGCGTAGGGTGCTTATGTATAAAGTTGGCTATACGCTGGCTGAAGACGAACATGATAAACATGGCGATACACACCGCTACTATCATCACCTCTACGTGCTTGGCTATGCCTACTGCTGTAATGATGCTGTCAAAAGAAAAGACCATATCCACCAGTACTATTTGCCCCATAGCTGCTGCAAATGCCTGCGATTTTGCAGATGATTTTTTAGGCACGTCTTCTTCGTCTGCCCCTTCCAGTTTATGATGTATTTCTTTCACTGTTTTATATAGCAGGAACAGGCCTCCTGCCAACATCACCAGGCTGGCCAGGTCAAATCCTTTGTCCCATATGGTGAATACCGGTTTGCCTTTTTGCTGTATCAGCCAGCTGAGTGCCAATAGTAATAATATCCTCATANNGCGATGCCTGCAAACATCCATACACGGCGCGCGGCCAGCTGTTTGTTTCGGGGCAACCTACCCATGATGATGGACACGAATATAACATTGTCTATACCCAGCACTACCTCCAATATGGTCAATGTCAGCAGGCTGATGAGGCCGTCAGCGGTCAATAGTTCGTTCATTAGTTCCTGTTTTTATTGATGATTCCTTTACAAATGTTTTTGGCTATTGCAGGCCCCTCGTATACAAATCCAGTGTACACCTGCACCAGCGATGCACCCGCGTCCAGTTTCTCCAATGCGTCATCAGCGGTATATATACCACCGACTGCAATGATGGGGAAGCTGCCCCCGCTTTTGCTGTGCAGGTAACGTATCACTTCAGTCGCCCGTTTGCGCAGCGGTTTGCCACTTAGCCCACCCGCTCCTATGGCCTCTACTTCTGCAGTAGGTGTCACCAGGTTGCTGCGGTTGATGGTAGTATTGGTGGCCACGATACCCTGTATGCCGGTTTGGGTTACTATTTCTACTATATCGTCCAGTTGACTGTCCGTAAGGTCCGGGGCTATTTTCAGCAGCAGTGGTTTGGGGTTGCCCATCTGTTCGTTCAATTCCTTCAGTCGGTTCAGTATGCGCATCAGAGGCTCTTTATCCT
>DINJ01000075.1:6178-12923 GCA_002423665.1 Bacteroidetes bacterium UBA5543
CATATGTAAACATTTTGCGCATTATCCAACGCGACAAGCCTATTTTATAAGCCCTGCGCAGCCAGCCCATCACCATATAGTGCACCTCTTCGGGGGCGATACTGAACAGTATTTTCCGCAATAATTGATACATGCGCCAAAGATAGATAAACACGGTTGTATGTTTTTTAACATTTTCACATCATTCAGGTATCAGCCTATCTCTTATCTTTAAACCGAATATGCGTGAAAGTTTTACCCTTTTAAGCGTTATTGTCTCATGGCTGACGCATACTATTGTATGCGCCCAACCCATGCAGGGTCATGTGCTGGATGTAAACNNGGAGTGGTGGTATTTAATATATACACCAACGAACGCATGATTAGCAGTACTGATGGCGCCTTTAATGTGGCGGTAGACGAGGGGCACCTGGTAGAGTTTCGCAAAGAGGGATATAAGGTGTTGCGCGTACGTATTCCTCAGGGCAAAAGGCCCACATACTTCAGGGTTATGATGCAGAAGAGAGGGACTGATGTAGTGGATTATATGCACAGCAGGGAGGCTGCCCCCGATTACAAAACGGACAGCGCAAAATATTACGCCTTGTATAAAGAGTCGCTTGAGGTGCCGCGCCTTACAGGTATCGAAGTGGTGCAGCACCCTTTCAGCGCTATGAGTAAAAAGAACAGGCAGATATGGGCCTTCCAGGATGAATATCGTTTTTACCAGGAGCAGAAATTCATAGATTATACATTCAATCCAAAACTGGTTAACCGAATTACAGGGTTGGAAGGTGACAGCCTGCAATCTTACATGGAGCTCTTTCGCCCTACTTACGACCAGTTGCGAGGCATGAGTGAATACACCTATTTCAACTACATCAAGCGTACCGTAGAAGCATATCGCCGCAGGGGTATACACAGCAGGTGGCCGCAGAGCAGGAGTAGCCAATAGGTTACATTATTCCTTCGGAATACCCACCCTGCATTGATTTTTATTGATTTTAACGTTTGTTAATCGCTCGTTAACGCCTTGCAAACAGGTGGTTAACAAGCCGTTCTTTTTTGCTCAAAGGGCAGCCTTGATAGCATCTTTGCATATAGGTGTTTTACTAATCGTTTAACCAGGAAAAAATAAGAGAGAGTCTGAACTAAAAAAAATCAATTAACAGTACCGCCGGTGCGGGGCACAAAATGGATGAAAATGGAACTTGAAATCGCAAAAAAAATATACAGCGGGAAATACCACGAGCGTATGGATTTCGAGTATTACATGTCCATACTCGAAAATGGTTTCAGGCTGCTGCAGGAAAAAGCAACAAAACGTATATGCAGCAAAAACGAAAGAGACGCTATGAGGATGGCGCTGGAATACAATCTTGAACAAATGTTTTCTTAACAATACTTGTCTCAAAACAAAAGAGGAAAGAAAAGCAGGGGCCGTAACCCCTGCTTTTGTATTTCGGCCTCATTGCTATTGCCCAATGATATATGTTCAGATTAGGGGATATTAATTGCAAAAATACATAATGAATAATTGCATTTACATTGTTTTTGTAGTACCCCCCCCTGCGTAATGCATCAGCATATTGACATGAAAACTATCAAACCACCCATGGCTGTTGTCAACCCTATTACTTGTAGCGAAACTGGTTACACTTTGTTATGGTATCGAACAACCTGCACATTTTAGTAGCAACCGAGTGTAACGAGCTCTACGAATCAAATACAAAGACATTGAATTTTGAGTTAAATAGAATATTGATAATCAGTTATTTAGATTCGAATTGAAGCCCGTATTTGCTTTTCAGTTTTCCGTGCATCAAAACGTAACAAAATCGGGGAAGCACGGTTAGCTATGGTCGTAATATAACATATTAGGGCATTCGGCGTTTAGTTATTACTTTTGCAGCGCTTTTTAAAAAAATAACTATTCTATGGCTTCACAAAAAATTCAGGAACTGTTGGGCGACCAGGCCGCGTTTTACCTGGACCACAAATGCACTACTATTGATAAGTCTGCACTGCATACTCCATCTGCCAATGCGGTAGATAACGTATGGATACCTTCTAACCGTAATATACAGACCGTGCGCAGCATACAGGCACTGATGGGTAATGGCCGCCTTGCCAATACAGGTTACGTATCTATATTGCCTGTAGACCAGGGTATAGAGCACAGTGCCGGTGCGTCTTTCGCTCCCAATCCCATTTACNNTGAATCACAACGAGTTTATATCTTACCCTAATGGTTTCGACCAGATTATGTTCGGTACCATTAAAGATGCATGGAACATGGGTGCTACGGCTATCGGTGCTACTATCTACTTCGGTAGCGAGGAGAGCAAAAGGCAAATAGTGGAGATAGCTGAGGCTTTTGAATACGCGCACGAGTTGGGTATGGCTACAGTACTGTGGTGCTACCTGCGCAATAGCGACTTCAAAAAAGATGGCGTAGACTACCACTCTGCTGCTGACCTGACCGCACAGGCCAACCACCTGGGTGTTACCCTGCAGGCGGATATCATCAAACAAAAATTACCGACTAACAATGGTGGCTATAACGCCCTGAAATTCGGTAAGACTCATAAGAAAGTATATGATGAGCTGACTACTGACCACCCGATAGACCTATGCCGCTACCAGGTAGCCAATTGCTATATGGGCCGTGTAGGCTTAATTAACTCTGGTGGCGAGAGCAAGGGTGCATCTGATATGGCTGAAGCTGTAATGACTGCCGTGGTGAACAAGCGTGCAGGTGGTATGGGCCTCATCAGCGGTCGCAAAGCATTCCAGAAGCCGATGAATGAAGGGGTACAACTGCTGAACACTATACAGGATGTTTACCTGGATGATACTATAACACTGGCATAATATAATAGCCGGTTAATAATTTGTGTTTTTTGCAGCGCCGCCATATTATGGCGGCGCTGCGCTTTATAACCCTTTCCTATCGTGTATGCTACACTATATATTATTTCGTTATAATCTGCTTAAAATCAATTAATTCACCAACACTTAGCGGGTTGCTGTTGTCTATGTTGATGACACCATCTGTACCCTATTAACTAACGTTTGTCAGGTATAGATGTATTCCTTACAGCAAAAACTCCTGCAATGAAAAACATCAATTCTTTCCACCGAGTCCTCACATGTATTTTATTTTCGCTTCTGGTTGGTTTCCACGTTTCTGCACAGTCCATTGTCGCATCAGGCTATTCGTTCGCAACTACTTCCAAAACGTACAATTATCTGTCAGGCGGCACATCTATTCCCGCCATTGAGGTGGATGATGCATACACAACAATATCTATTGGCTTCCCATTTAAATTTTGCGGTACAAACTATACAGATATAACTGTTTCATCCAATGGCTGGTTAAGGTTTGGCATTGGTGCGGGCACCTCAGTTGCCAATTGGAACTACAACCACCAGGTAGCATCGGGCGTGCAACCATGTGTATATGTTCTGTATGAAGATATTAACGGTGATGCCGGTACGTCAAGCTACCAGGTAACAGGGGCAGCCGGGAACAGGATATTTAAGTGGGAATGCCGCGACTGGAAATGGGACTATGCCGCTACGTCTCCGTCAGTGTCTTTTCAGGTGTGGCTGTACGAGGCAACCGGGGTTATTGAGTGCATTTATAAGCAGGAAGCGGGTTCGGTACAGGTGAACAGCAGTGGGGGAGCTACCATTGGTATAGCAAAATCCTCCACAGACTGGCAGACCTTGGATGATGCCACGTCTAATCCNNGGGGTGCTGTTAGTGCAGCTATCGGCCATGAGTATATTGTAGACCAGAACTCTTCTCCACTGCCTACTTCCACGCCTGTAGCCACGATCAATACCAATTCTACGGAAGGGGGGTTGATCCCTAATTCGCAATATTATATTCACTTGAGAACCAAGTGTGACGCTAATAATTATTCATCATGGGTGACATTGCCGTTTCACACCTTGCCACCTTGTGTCATAGCTAATCCTCCCGGCATTATTAAAACATCATTGGATACCAATTCCGTGACACTGGCATGGGCTACTGTTAATACTGCCGTTGACTACGAGTACATATTGAAAGAAGAAAATAACCCGCCAACAGGTAATACCGGCCTGCAGTCAACATCCGCTAATAATATTATGTTCAAACCGTTGCAGCCGGGTAAAACCTACTATTTCTTTTTGAGGGTAAAGTGCCTGGGTGCAGATAGCTCGGGCTGGGTGATGGACTCAATATACGTACCTATACCTTGCCATGCGCNNTTTACGGGTGTTAACACCAGCAGGTTTGTCGCTTATTGGAATGCGCCTGCAACATCATACGAATATGAAATTATCGCGTCAAAGTCAGTATTGGCTAATCCAGGCACAGGCATCAGGAAGGTTGCTACCAGTCACCAATTTCCTTTCCTGGACGAAGGGACTGAATATTATGTATATGCGAAGTCGCATTGTAATGACAGGGGTGTAATCACGCAATCGGGCTGGTCGCAGGCATTGGTAAGTACCTGGGCTTTAGGTATAAATGAAAATATGGCTAATGGCGGCGGTGTAAAGCTGTATCCGAATCCTGCCGGAAATCAGCTGTATGTCTTGTTGGGTAACACTCCTTCCGTAAGAAATGGAATTATTACCATCACAGACGTTACAGGCCGTATTATGAAAACTGTCAGCTCACAGGCGGCTGAATCAGTTATAGACATCTCATCATTGTGCCCTGGTATATATATGCTTACCTATTCTACCGGTGACAGGTGTATTCAGCAGCGATTTACCAAGCTATAACTTTTTTGCTGTATATGGTTTATAACCAATGTGTTGGGGGCGATTAGAATTAATCGCCCCCAATTTGTTATGTCTGCTGGGCTCTTGCGAGTTAATTCAATTTTAATCATTTGATTAAAAAAAGTTAAAAATCATTGATTGTTTTAATTTCTTTTTAACATATCTTTAATTTAAACTTAATTGTAAACAGGTATGAAAAGAATGTTACAACTGCTGTTATTGATAGTGATAACAGTTTCTTCGGGTGGTTTGAAAGCCCAACTGAGTGGTACTTACACCATAGGTGGTGCCAGTCCTGACTACGCTACGCTTAGTGCTGCAGTAAGTGCATTAAACGGAGTAGGAGTAAATGGTCCGGTTCAGTTTCTGATAAGAGATGGTTCTTATTCAGGAACTACATGGATAGGAAGTATTAATAATATCGCAGGCGCCAGTTCTACAAACAGGATAACCTTCCGCTCGCAAAGCGGAAATAAGGCCAACGTTATTATTACAGATGGCTCTTCCGGTAACTATATATTCCGTTTTAATAACGCGAGGTATATCACTGTAAGGGATTTGACACTCGTTAAAAACAGTNNGATTTTGTGTCTACGGCTTCAGACGATAGTGTTATCAACTGTTCCATACAGGGTCCCGCAACTACTAGTAGTAGTAATGCTACTGCGCTGGTGTATGCAAATAGCCATACAGGTTCCAATAATATATTTGCGAGCTGTGATTTTCTGAACGGGGGTATGTGGGGGTATATATATGGTACGGGTACTACCAGTACTTCAAACGATATGAAGTTTATCAACAGTACTTTTACGGCAACCAATAGTGGCTACTATGGTTTTTATATGTACTATACCAGCGGCACTAAATTTCTAAATAGTACTTTCAATAGAACGGGTACGGGTTATTATTATTTTACATATGGTATATACCTGAACAATGACTTTGAATTTTCAAACAATAATGTAAATGTGACTACGGCTTCCGGTGATTTGTATGGTCTTTATTTCTATTACATGAACTACGTGACCAACAGCACGACTATGACGCCCAGTGTCAATAATAATACCGTTGTATTTAATAACAATTCTACTTCTTCATATTACACCTATCCCTTTTATACGTATTACGCCCATTATGCAAATTACCTGAACAACACAGTAACGGTCAATTCTAATCTGGGTTATATATATTGTTATGGCCCCTTGTATTATAATAATAATTCGAGGGCTACAGGTAACACGCTCAATTATACAACGCAAACAGGCTACGTGTACAATTATTACATGACTTATAATGGCGCCAGTTGGCCTGATACGTTCAATAATAATACTGTAAATACCGTGGCTACTTCAAGTGGTTATGTGTATAATTACCTGGGTTATTATGGTAATACTATCATCACTGACAACCAGTTTAATGGCTCTACGGTAAGCGGAATAGTGCAGAACTNNTGTTTGCGAGAAATAAAATAAATGTATCCAGCTCGTCTTCGGGCACATTGTATGGCCTTTATTTGTATAATACCACCAGTTATAGCGGGGTGAATTTTTTGAATAACGACATTAATGTGAGTGGTACATCCGGTACTGTGTATGGTTTGATGGGTTATTACCTGAGTGGTGACAAGATTTATAATAATCTAATTACCTCTAAAACATCGGGGGCTAACTATACTTTGTATTTGAATTACACATATAGCTGCTATTTTAAGAATAATACCATTCATAGTCTGGCTACCGGCTCTACTAACTATGTAGCCTATGTTTATATGGGTTCGTCTTCTTATAAGGCAGAATTTAAAAATAATATCTTCTCAAAGAGCGCTGCTACGGGCTATGGTTTTTGGTCTTATGACAATAATATTAGTGCCGACTATAACCTGTACTATGTTCCCGGTGGTACGCAGTTTTATATGCAGACGCCTTCGTATAGTGGCGGCTCGTTGCAGGCGTGGCGCAATGCAACTGGTGTTGATATGAAC
>DINJ01000123.1:0-10744 GCA_002423665.1 Bacteroidetes bacterium UBA5543
AACTGGTACCTCTGAATACAGACGGTGCAGATGTCGGGCCTTCAGAAGTTCGTATGACACCAACAGCTATGCAACTGGCTAATGTGCAGACATCTATTGTAAAAAGGCAGAAGCCTGTAAAAGAGATAAGAATGAATGGCAAGGTAAAGCCTGATGAAAGAAAGCTGTTCTCACAAGTATCACACATACCCGGCAGGTTAGAACAGTTGCTGGTAGATTTTACAGGAGAATATGTTTCCTCAGGGCAAACAGTAGCCTACATCTACTCTCCTGAATTGGTAACAGCTCAGGATGAACTTTTAGAAGCCTACAAAATAAAAGAAACACAACCCGAGCTCTACAATGCTGCAAGAGAAAAATTGAAAAACTGGAAGCTGAGTGAAAAACAGGTAGACAATATTATTAATACAGGAAAGCTACAAGAGAGATTCCCTGTTAAAGCGGATAAGTCAGGCATAGTTAGCAACAAGAAAGTAAATACAGGTGACTATGTAACGAGAGGACAAGCACTATTTGAAATTGCCAACCTGAATACCGTATGGGTAATGTTTGATGTGTATGAACAAGACCTTGCATGGATAAACAAAGGTGATGCGGTTAATTTTTCTGTACAGTCGTTACCAGGTAAGGTGTTTAAAAGTAAAGTAGATTTTATTGACCCGGTGATTGACCCAGCCAGACGAGTTGCAAGTGCAAGAGTACAAGTCTCAAATCAAAGTAATCAGCTTAAGCCTGAAATGTTTGCTACAGGAGTAATCGAAACGCCACTTAAAAAGCAGAATGAGGCATTAGTTATCCCTAAATCAGCAGTCATGTGGACAGGGGAACGTTCAATAGTATATGTACAAGAACCATCTGCAGGAAGTGGGCACAATTTTATGCTGCGAGAAGTAGTGCTAGGCCCAATGTTAGGAGATAGTTATGTGGTAAAAGAAGGTCTTGAGGAAGGAGAAGAGATAGTTACCAATGGTACGTTTAGTGTAGATGCAGCCGCACAACTGGCTGGTAAGCCTAGCATGATGAACCCGGAAGGAGGTGCAATGTCGATGGGGCATAATCACGGGGATATGAATAATAATGCTACAGACGATGTTGGTAGAAAGAATATAAACGATTTAGAGCAGGCAACTATTTACCAACTTGTACAACAATACGAACTTTTGAAAGATGCTCTTGTGGATGATGACTTCAATAAAAGTAAGCAACTTGCTAAAAGTCTTTATAAAGCAATGAAGCAGACGGATATGAGCAACTTCAGTGGGGCAGAACATAAAATTTGGATGCAGCACAGTAGTAATGCATTGAATGCACTTGAACAGATGAAAGAAGCAAAAAATATCGGTGAGATAAGGCGTTATCTAAAGCCATTATCTGGACAGATTATCACAATAGCCAGGCACTTTGCACCATTCAAAAAATCTCTTTATGTGATGCGATGTCCAATGGCTGATAAAAACAAAGGGGCTGATTGGATAAGTTTTGAAGGAGAAGTGAAAAACCCATACTATGGTGCAGAAATGCTTACATGCGGGTCTGTAATAGATACAATTCAATAATATTAAAATGGTATATCATGGAACACAATCATCATAAACATCACGAACACCAACATCACAAAGATGAACATGCCTACAATCAACATAGCGGACATGGACAGCATGGGCATGATCATAATGCCATGATAGCTGATTTTAGAAAGCGTTTTTACATAGTATTGGTATTAACTATTCCAACTATGTTACTTTCTCCGATGATACAGCATTGGATGGGTGTTGAGTGGTCTTTTACAGGTAGTAAATACCTTTTATTCGCTTTGTCATCCGTCATATTTGTGTATGGTGGCTGGCCATTCCTCTCAGGTCTTGTAAATGAACTTAAAAGCAAGAGTCCTGGAATGATGACACTGATAGGCTTTGCTATCTCTGTAGCATTTATCTACAGCAGTGCCACTGTTTTTGGACTTGAAGGCTCTGATTTCTTTTGGGAACTGGCAACCCTAATACTCATTATGCTATTAGGGCACTGGATAGAGATGAAATCAGTAGCAGGTGCATCCAGGGAATTAGAAATGCTGGTTAAGCTAATGCCATCTGAGGCACATTTAGTAAAAGGAGATAATACAGAAGATGTGAAAACAGATAGCTTGCAACCGGGCGATGTAATATTGATTAAGCCGGGTGAAAAAATTGCAGCAGACGGGATAATCAAAGATGGTAGTTCTCATATTAATGAATCAATGCTGACAGGTGAATCAAAACCTGTTTCCAAAGGGAAAGGAGACAAAGTAATAGCGGGTTCAATCAATGGTAATGGAGCTATAAAGGTTGAAGTCTCTCATGGGACCAAAGACTCATATTTGTCACAGGTGATAAAGCTTGTTAGTGATGCCCAAAAGAGCAAATCAAAAACACAATTAATGGCAGATACTGCCGCAAAGTGGTTGACCATTATAGCTATAGTGTCTGGTATTACTACTTTTCTTGCGTGGTACTTATCAGGTCATGATCTTGCATACTCAATGGAGCGAATGGTAACAGTAATTATTATCTGTTGTCCTCATGCACTTGGACTTGCAGTGCCTTTAGTTGTCGCACGTTCAACAACCATTTCAGCTAAGAATGGTCTTTTGATAAAAAACAGAACCTCATTTGAGAATTCAAGAAAAGTAACAACTGTTGTATTTGACAAGACAGGGACGTTGACAGTCGGAGAGTTTAAAGTTGTTCGTTTTAAGTCTTATTCAGGTTCACATTCTGATGATGAGGTCTTGGCTTTAGCAGCAGCTATAGAGGGTAGCTCAGAACATCCTATTGCTGTTGGTATTGTTAATAAATCAAAAGAGAAAGAGCTGTCTATACCCAAAGTACAAGATGTTGAAGCTATCACAGGGAAAGGTATTTCAGCTAAATATGATGGTAAAGAAGTATACATAGTTAGTCCTGGCTACCTGAAAGAGAAGAATATTAAAATACCTGAGCAGCAAGATGATGCTACCACACAAGTTTATATTCTTATTGATAATGAACTTATAGGAACTATAGCATTAGCAGATGAAATAAGAGAAGAGTCATATGAGGCTATTGATGAATTGAAAAAAGAAGGAGTTAAAAGCATGTTGTTGACTGGTGATAACGGCAAGGTTGCAAAGGCAGTAGCTGATAAATTAGGTATGGAAGATTTTATCGCAGAAGTTTTACCACACCAGAAATTAGAACATATAAAAGACTTACAGAATAAAGGAGAGTTTGTAGCTATGACCGGAGACGGTATCAATGACGCTCCTGCATTAGCACAAGCAGATATTGGGATTGCGATAGGGTCAGGGTCTGATATTGCTGCTGAAACTGCAGGAATAGTTTTAGTGAACAGCAATCCTAAAGATGTTACCGGCTTAATTAAGTTTGGTAAAGCTACTTACAGGAAGATGATACAAAATCTTATATGGGCTACTGGGTATAATGTGATAGCAATGCCTATAGCAGCAGGCGTGCTTTATAGTTGGGGTGTTATTCTTAGTCCTGCCTTAGGAGCTATATTAATGACTGTAAGTACAATTGTTGTAGCTATAAATGCGAGTTTGTTGAAAGTGAAATAGTAGTTTGAGTTTTGACTCTACTATACATAGTCTTGACAATGTATTATGATGTACATTTGATAGGACGCAACCTACCTCTTAATCAAAGTTGATTAAACTATTCATAATCTCAGTTGGTTTTGTACAATTCTACATCAAATCCATCTGAGAGAAAAAATGCTATATACTCCATATATAATAGGCGATATTGTTTTCCAAATGGTCATGTATGTCATTAATACGTTATTAATAGGATTATTGCTATTTATAGCTTACCCAGGGGGTTAATTGAGTTGAGGATACCTAAATGCAGTAGTAAGAAAAAGCTATAGTATATTTTATGGATAACATGAAGCTGTAAAAAGAAAAAGAGGTGTAGATAGCATGTATCTGTCACCTCTTTTTTTTTATGTCTATAATCAGAGTCCAAACCTAAAAATCAGGCTCATAAATTTGAAAGTCACCATTTATAGTCCTGCTTTCATGATAGTTGTTAACATGAAATGTGAAGTTGCCTATCAGCGTATCAGGGTTGAATTTAGTGATATACAACATCCCACTATCTACATGGAATTGCTTATATACTGAGCTGATATAATTTAGCTCTAAGAACTCTATGTCATTTATCACATGAGGTTCAAATACATGTTCTCCAAGATGTAGATAGCTGATGTGTAGATTGAATGGTGGATTATTAGCAGAAGTCCTTAGTTGAAAGCCTGTTTTAAGCTCTGTAGCTAGATCATGATCCACATGTCCATCTATTATTGCTGGACCAGCGGATGCATTCTGATTTTTTGAAGAATATCCTTCTAAAGTATAACTATTGCCATTATCTGTAATAGTAACCCTATTGGGATATATTGTTGTGGTAGCCCCAGGGTTGGTATTATTATTGTTGTTGGCTTTTTTGCAAGCTGTCACAAGTAATGTAACTACAAGTAAAGAGTGTAATATGTATTTCATAATGGTATTTTTTAATGAATAAATATAATAATTAGTAGGCGTTNNAAGTGAATATAATAATATGTAGGCGTTCTCGCCTACAATGATACAAAATAATAGTAGTCAATTTGTTATGTGACTACTCAGTTCAGCAACGATAAATTGTTAATCAGAATTGGTGAGCGGCTCAAAGAAGCTCGTGAAGCTAAGGGGCTGTCACAACAACAGTTTGCTGACATTTGTGAAGTAGAGAAGAGTACTATATCTCGTATAGAAAGAGGCGTAGTTAACTCGTCTATTATTACGCTGGCACATATTATAGAACACTTGGAGCTTGAGTTGTGGGAGTTTTTACGGTTTGAAGATTAGCACACTCCAGCTGTCTTGTTAACATTTTAACCATAATAAATAATTATTTCAGGAATAACCCTAATAATGCAATACATTTGTAATGTTGCATTCCCAAAGCAGCAGAAGAAGAAAGAAATAAAACATACGAAGCAGCTACTACACACAGAGAAGAAGTCTACGAATAATCCCTCGAAGAAATAACGAAATCAGCTAAGAATCTAATACGAAAGATTTTTTCACACACTTGCGTTTAAAACCTACTCGCAGGTACAAACCTTGAATAAATGAGGTTTCGTGTGCCGGCTAAATTAAAGCTGCAAAAACTAATAGATCGCTACCCTCCTAACGACATAGAGGGCTTTAGTAAAGACAAGGTATACTATGTATGTCACAGCATCATCGGACAAATGGCAAAGCTGGATGATGCCTGTAAGCACCCCAGGGTAAGACTTCCATACTATGTACCACTTAGTGCGACAATACTAAATGACGTGCTTGGCAATAGCTACAAGCGTATTGTTAACTGGATGGAACGTGTTGGTATTATCAACATAAGTAGCAACTATGTTATTGGTCAACATGCGAAACTGTTCAAGCTATCACAGCAGTACAACACAGGCAGATTCAGGTGGTATAACGCTACAAGCACTGTTTTTAGGAAAAAACAATACAGTAAGGTCATGCCGGTTCATAAGTATGTGTATGAGCCTCGTTTGATAGGCGTTCTTAACAGGCAATTCAACAGATTGTCAATAAATCATGTGTCAGCCAACAAGTCAATTGACCGCATTTACGAGCAAGAAAAAGCCGCAATCATAAACGGTCCGAAGAAGCTGAGGGAGTCCAGGTTGGTCAAGCTCAGAATAAAGTGCCATAATTACAGAACGTCCGTAGATAGGATTCAGGAGTATACTCAAATCCGACAAGACAGGTCAGGACATAGGTTGCATACACCATTAACTTGCCTTAAAAAGGATTTCAGGCATTTGTTAAGGGTTGAAGGTCAAAATCTTGCTGAAGTAGATATTAGCAATAGTCAGCTGTTCTTCTTAGTACCACTTATGGATTGGCGTAATTGGGGAGTGACTAAAGGCAGGGCGGGAAAATTATCTCTCAATAGCACTATATGGGAAGGTATAGAATATATATCTACTAATACTAACACCATTATGTTCCTTAAAAGCCTTGAAACCCTTTATGGTAAAGGATTACAGAGTATGCCATTTGTGCATGATGCATGTAATGGAATTGTATATGAGCGACTCGTAACATTACTAGAGAAAAAGGACTACTTCAATGCGATAACTACTTCTGCCGAAAGAAGAAAACATGTCAAGAAGCTACTATTACAACAACTATTTGCATGCCCTATACAACATCGTAGGTTGTATGCAAGTAAACCCGGAGAAGTGTGGACTGCCTTTAATAAGCTGTATCCCGAAGTAGCTAGGTTGATACAGATAATAAAGGTAAACGACTACAAAGCCATTAGTAAGCTATTGCAACGCATTGAAAGCTTTTGCATGATACGCGGAGCCTGTAAATCTATTGTTAGAAATCATCCACATATTCCCATTTACACGTTGCACGACTGCCTAGTGACTACAGNNCTACAGATGAAAATGTAGTTGTAGTGCAACAACTGCTATTAAAGGCCATCCACAATACAACCGGATATATCCCTAATATAACTGCAAAACCATGGCAACAAGAACATGAGCGTAAGAATAAAAAAAGAACCATTATCGAAATAGTATATAGAAGTTTAATAAGATCGTTAAGAAAACATACAGCGTAACATAATTAATTAAAAATCAGAAATACATGAACTATTTATTAATATTAAACAGTTTTAATCATGGTTACTATAACCAAAAATTTTACAACTATCATTGAGCACATCCCGATATCTGATGTGTTTGCAATAATCAAAAATGAGAAGAGCGAGAGCGAGAGCGATTTAGAATCGATCAAAAAGATGCGTCAACACTTTGAGAAAGGTGAATATGCAGCATATGACTTTATGAAAAGGCAGCTTAATGCTTTTATTGTAACAGGAGTATATAAAGGCCCCCTAAAAGATGTATACCTGATAGAAAGCTTGAAGGAGTACTCAAAAATGATATGCATTGACTATGATGACATACCAACAGATGACCTCCTCAAAGTAAAGAAAGAGATATGTAATAGTCCGTACACTTTAGGTTGTTTCATTAGCCCTAGTGGACATGGACTAAAGGTAATTTGCAAAGTAAGTACCGATGAAGAATACCATAAAATGGCATATCAACAGGTCATGCGCTACTATGATAAGTTGACTGGTCTTGAGGCGGATCCCGTCTGTTGTAACATAACAAGATTATGCTATTACTCGCATGATCCAGATTTGTATTACAATCCTGGTTCTGATGTATACTCTGTGGATATGAGCTATACAAGCACACAATCAAACCTTTTCGTTAGCATTGAAGACATTAAGAAAGGAGCAATAAAACAAAAGGAATTAGATCTATTGTCATATAAAGAGTGCCTTTATGAAAGATTTTAGATTAATTCATGGATACGAAAGACACTATGAAGTGTCATCTGATGGTAGTATAAGAAGCAGGAATAGAATAATTAAAACAGTGAATGGTATTTACAGATGTCTAAGTGGTAAATTACTGAAACAGAAAGATAATGGACTAGGCTATCAATTTGTAACACTTTGCAAATCTGGTATATGTACTAACCATTATGTTCACAGATTAGTTGCGAAGGCGTACATTCCCAATCCTGACGGTTATAAATATGTAAATCACATAAACGGCGACCCAGGGGATAATAGAATGGAGAACCTTGAGTGGGTTTCGCATAGTCAAAATACTCAGCATGCTTATGATACTGGCTTAAATAACAACAAAGGCGAAGGTCATTGGTTTGCTGTAGGTGTGGTAGACAATCGGCTGAACCGAACATTCAGTACTGTGAAAGAATGGGCTAATGCTCTCGGTATAAATTACTCAACAGCAAGAAATATTCTGAATGGCTATAGTAAGTCACGAAAAGTAAATAGTCATCTAGTAAAGAAATTAACGACGAATAAATAAACATACAATGAATAAAGCTTATGTTCAGTGAAAGGGGTACTATTACAGTGCCCCTTTTTTTGTAAGTACAGCTTCTATCACTTTAGTATTGACGTCATCAATTATTTCAGTATCGTAACTATCCAAGTATATACCTGTTACTCTGTTACCATACTCATGCCCTAATGCTTCGGCTATAATGTCCTTTGAGTAACCAATTCTCCTGGCAATATTGGCCCAGGAATACCGTGCGTAATAGGTACTTACAGGCTTGCCGATATTGCATTGCTGCGCTAACTTCTTAAGATAATTATTGCAGGTATGAACAGATTGCAATATAGCTTTTCGTTGCTCCATTGGCTTTAACCCACTTTTTATCATTGGTAGTACATAATCATCTTTTTTGTCTACCATACCCGCTCTGTAATAATATAGTATGTCCTGTGCCGGCTTCTGGATCTTGATACTATATATTTTACCAGTCTTCTTTCTTCTGAACACTACCCTACCGTCTACGATGGCACTTTCGTTTATTGTCAATAAGTCAGCCAAATTCATTCCTATCATATAAAACGACAGCATGAATACATTTCTCCAATGCCAAGAGGCTGAATTTACATCTAACGTTAGGTCAACTATAGACTTTAGTTCTTTCACCGTAAGCGTTCTGCTTAGTGTTTTTTCATTCTTTATTTTGTAACTATTAAATGGGTAAGCAGCATAGTCAGCAATACCTTCCTTTATCGCTTTGTTATATATTGCTCTTATTGTACGCATATACACAGAAACAGTATTAATTTTTATTCCTTCTACGAGCATCGCATCACTAAACTCTGACAACACCTTGTAAGTAATATCCTTAAACTCAAGTCGAGGTTTCTTTATATGAGATTTGAACTTATTTACTGCGCAAGAGTATACAATAGAATTACCTGCTTTACCTGTTGCTTCAAGTTTAGCTATTAGTGAGTATCCATATTCAAAAAAACAAGTAGGATGAGGTGTATCTTTAATACTTGATTTGGGCTTAAGCACATTGACCAAAGCATCCAAAGAAACACTTCGATCATCATCAAGCTCTGATAGTAGTATGACTTTTTCTAGTTTGTTTTTTACCAATTCAAGCTTGTTATTATATATAGTTGCTTGAAAATGGCAATTACGAACACGACCTTGCGCACCANNTAATCCTAAGCGAACCTCTCTATGTTTAGAGTTCTGGAAGATTCTTATGATTAAAGGGTATAAACCATCTTTAGTTTTTCTTCTTCTGTCTAATAAAAACTTGTATGTAATATTCACGCTTAAAGATTTGCGTGAGATTTCTTTTCTTGCTTGAAAATGTTCAAGTATTGTTCAAGTAAAACAGCATTTACAAGGGTAGTAAATCAGATTTGCTATTATTAACCACATTAATAGAAAAAGCCTTTAACTATCTGATATACAAATAATTAAAGGCTCCTTTATTCTGTGGAGGCACACGGATTCGAACNNCCAGCTGAGCTATGCCTCCTTTTTTCGCTTTTCCCGAATTGGGATTGCAAAGATAGGCAGCTTTCGGATTTCTCCAAATTCATTTCTGAAATTTTTAGAAAAGAAAAGCCCGCGGCCAATGCCGGCGGGCTTACTCTATGAAAAACGCAATCGCAGCTTTATTTTATTTCTATCTTACTAACGGCTTTTTCACCGTTTATATTGCTCAGTTCTGCTATATATGTGCCGGCCGGCACGTCCGGTAGTTTTACTTTATTATCGGTGCTTATGCCCGATGACATCACAAGCCTGCCTGTTATATCATACAGCCTGAAATATGTTGCATGCATACTATTTGCTACTACAAGTTCGCCCCCTGCTTTTACGGGATTAGGAAAGATAAACGACTCAACTGAATTGGCTGACAAATCCTTTACACTAACAGTTGCCTGTCGTGCAGCTATGCTTTTCAGAGCACGGTTGTCGTGCGCACCGCTGTCAAACTTACCACCCACAACAACCATATTCTTATACTCCACCACCACATTTATCGCACTGTCAACCGCAAACACATAACCGGATATAGCACCCGGATTTTGCAGTTGAGCCATACAACTAAATGCAGCATTGATAGCAAAAGTTTGATAGAAGTCTCCACCCATATATAAGTTATCGCCCGCAATACACAAACTATTAAATGACAGCTTTTCATATGCCTCGTGAAAATATTGGGGTACAGCATCCCAGTCACCATTATTCGTGTTCAATACCCTCAGCAAATCATTTGTATCTGNNTGTAAGTAAAATTTCCGCCAAGCAACAAGCTATTATCCTGGTTGTGTCCTGTATTAACATGGCCTTCCAGACCTGGTATTTGTTGCCAGTTAGTACCGTTCCATTTTGCAAAATTTACTTCGGACAATGCAGCGCATACATTAAAATCGCCAACTGCGTACAATTCATTATTAAACACAACCAGGTCTTTTACAACGGGGCCAATACAGCCTATATACTGCCATGTCGTACCGTCCCAATAAGCAACACAACTACCGGCTGAGAAATTACCGGCTACGTAAATCTTATTATCGAACTCTGTGATTGCGTAGACCGTGCCTGCGAGGCCGTTACCCATTTTATGCCAAGTATATATTCCATCCTGTTCTGTAACATATGCAATGTTATTCGCTGCCACTGTTCCGTCAGCATAGGTAAAATTACCACCTACGTACAGTTTTTCTTCCGCTTTGTCTGTGTATAACTCAAACACCTCACCATCTGTGCCCTCACCTATTGCTGTCGCAGTATTCATGTACGGATAACCAGGTTGTATCCA
>DINJ01000123.1:10760-13421 GCA_002423665.1 Bacteroidetes bacterium UBA5543
CTGTTGGCTTGCTGTTGTGCCGATAAGTGGGAGGTACTACGTGCCCGCAGTGTCTGCTCTACCAGCGACAAGTGGGTGCGTATCCATTCACGCTCGCTACGGTTGTCGTATTCAGGGTATGCCAGTTGATTGACATCCGGCTGCTCTGTCCAGCATTTGTTTACCTCACAAAGCTTTTCATAAGCCTGTTTTGATTTTCCGAAACCGGTACAGGAGATACATACAAGTAATAGTGTAAGAATTGTTTTCATAAGCGNNCAAAGGCCGCCTGCGTGTGGCTGAGCCTGATGGCGACGACTGGAAAGTGAACGAATGGGTGAAACAGGCCATACTGATGTACTTTGGCATACAGCCTATGCAGACATGGACGGTAGAACCATTTGAGTTTTATGATAAAATGCTGCTGAAGAAAGATTACGCTTCTCTTGGCGTACGTGCTGTTCCTCATGCAGTGGCCCGCTATGGTGCGTATGTGGCCAAAAATGTTGTGCTGATGCCCAGCTATGTGAATATAGGTGCTTATGTAGATGAGGGCACTATGGTGGACACATGGGCCACCGTTGGTAGTTGCGCGCAGATAGGCAAGGGCGTACACCTGAGTGGTGGCGTAGGTATAGGCGGTGTGCTGGAGCCCCTGCAGGCCAGCCCGGTAATAATAGAAGACGGCGCTTTCATCGGTTCGAGGTGTATAGTGGTAGAGGGTGTGCGTGTAGAAAAAGAGGCCGTACTGGGTGCAAACGTAGTACTGACACAAAGCACCAAGATAATAGATGTAAGTGGTGCCGAACCAGTAGAGTACAGGGGCCGTGTACCCGCCCGCAGCGTGGTGATACCCGGCAGCTATACCAAGAAGTTCCCGGCAGGGGAATATGGTGTGGGTTGTGCGCTCATCATCGGGCAACGTAAGGAGTCTACCGATAAAAAAACCAGTCTGAACGATGCGCTGAGGGATTTCGGAGTTTCTGTATAAGTTAGTTGTTAGCCGGAAGTCATGAGTCGTGAATGCCGATATTCTGTTAACTTCTTGCAATTTGGGTTTAACTATTGGGAATAATGTAATCTTGCAACGAGTTGAAAACAAATGACTTACCGCCTGTTTGTTAACTTTTGTTAAGTAAAACGGTTTTCTTGCGGGAGATGATATTCTAAACAAAACGCCCCTCAATGAGGGGCGTTTTGCTGTATAAGATATGGGGCATAGTATCATTGACCATGGCAGAGGGTGGTTCATGCGGGTATTTTTACATACCAAATTTACAATTTTTATTTTAACTGAACAAATAATCAACAGCATCATAAAACGGGTGCGCGGCCCGGTTGTGGGCGTACCGAAGACCTGTACGAGAATTGAATTCTATCTGTATCATTATTGGGGTTCCTTGCCCGGCGCGAGGCGGGCGAGTCCCCGTTCGGGAGACTCGCCCGGGAATAAATAAAATATAAAAACTAACTGTGAGCAGTTTTTCCGCAGGGTCTCGTGCCGAAGACCCCTGCGGAACAGAATAAAAAAACACGGAAGCTGTAAAATGAATTAACTTTAATGTAAATACCATCCTATGAAGCTGATGTTTACCCTTCTTTTTAGTTTTATTGCTACAATCGTTATTGCTCAGCAACCGAACATCTATTATTTCGAACCTCCGTATAATGCATATTATGGCAGCTTTACGCTCGATTCCACTAATCATTCCGGCTCATGGCAAATCGGCAAGCCTCAAAAGCCTGTATTTGATTCTGCCAGATCATATCCCAATGCAATTATTACCGACACTCTTAATCCCTACCCTGTAAATGACACATCAGTTTTCTTATTTAAAGTTGACAATTATTATCGGGTTAGTGGGCGCTGGTACATTTTTATGGGCATTCAGTTCGATTATAAATTAGATATTGATTCAGGAGAGGTGGTGAAAGTTGAAATTGCGACTGATAGCGGTACACACTGGGTTGATTTAATGAAAGAAGATACAGCATACGATATTACCTGGAATGCGGGGAAACCAAATCTTACAAAATCAACTAATGGCTGGACAATCTTTTCTGTATCCTTTTATGATTGGGCATTCGATAGTCATAATAACGATAGCAGCAAGTATGCACATATTTTTAACACAGACAGCACTTATATCCGCTTTACATTTATTTCAGATAGCGTACAGACCAATAAGGATGGTTGGATGATTGACAATTTGTTTTTACATCAATACACCGAAAGCGTCGAAACCATCACCAACAACAACCTCATATCCATTTACCCGAATCCTGCCAGAGATTATATCTATATAAAGTCCAATTACAACTATTATGCAAAGCCTGAGGTGATGATATACAACCTGCAAGGGCAGGAAGTATATGCCACAAAAGAGCTTCCAAACAACGGTTACCTGCATGTTAACCTTCCTTCGGGGATATACACTCTTGTCTATTCGACAGGCACAGAAAGGGCTGTAAAACAATTAGTTATACGGAAATAGACTCTTTATTTTCTTGTTAATCACTCGTTAACCGCTTGCAAAGCGGGCGTTAACAGAGGAGGAAAATTTCCCATGTTTTGAACGCGGTCGCATCTTTGTGTTGTCATTGAGACACAAACAAACACAAACAATCAACCAAACTAAAAACAACTAAAACAAACAAAATGAAAAAGATCATCGCAATCGC
>DINJ01000238.1 GCA_002423665.1 Bacteroidetes bacterium UBA5543
AGCTGGGAAACCTTCCTGGGCAATCTTATGAATACCGCCTTTCCCGGTTAAAACAAACTACCCGCACCACCACCCTGCTTGCGTCCCAAGTGTTTGTAAGCTTTCTCTGTTGCTTCCCTGCCTCGTGGTGTACGTAGTATAAAGCCCTCCTGTATCAGGAATGGCTCATACACTTCTTCGATGGTACCTGCTGCTTCTCCCACTGCTGTTGCAATGTTGTTGATACCTGCCGGACCGCCTTTGAATTTATCTATCAGTGTTACCAGTATTTTATTATCCATATCGTCCAGGCCATGGCTGTCCACATTCAGCGCACGCAGGCCGTGTTCGGCTATTGCCATATCAATAATACCGTTGCCCAGCACCTGTGCAAAGTCGCGCATACGGCGCAGCAGGCCATTGGCTATACGGGGCGTGCCCCGGCTGCGCCCTGCTATCTCCATAGCCGCGTCCGAGGTAATGCGTACATTAAGCAAAGAGGCCGAACGCAATATGATACGCTGCAATACATCTTTATTGTAATACTCCAACCTTGATTTGATACCGAAGCGACTCAACAGCGGCGATGTCAGCAAACCAGAGCGGGTAGTAGCGCCTACCAGCGTAAACGGGCTGATATTGATTTGTACCGAGCGTGCCGCAGGGCCGCTGTCAATCATAATGTCTATTTTAAAATCCTCCATGGCGGCATAGAGGTATTCTTCCACTACGGTGCTCAGCCTGTGTATCTCGTCTATAAACAGCACATCCCTTTCTTCAAGGCTGGTAAGCAGGCCTGCAAGGTCGGCGGGTTTTTCTATAACTGGCCCACTGGTTTCTTTGATATTTACATTGAGCTCGTTGGCAACAATACGCGATAAGGTGGTCTTGCCCAGGCCGGGAGGGCCGTGAAATAATATATGGTCCAGCGCCTCACCACGTTGATTGGCGGCTTTGATGAAAATCCTGAGGTTTTCTATCAGCTGCGGTTGGCCCGAAAAATCTTCAATAGACTGTGGCCTGATACTATTCTCGTACTCACGCTCCTGCGGGTTCAGTTCATTATTTGGCCTGATATGGGAGTTATCCATGGGCTAAAATTAGTTAATCCCCGGCATGCACAATAATAATATACAAGTATTATATTTGATACACCTTTCCTAAAGAGAATTATTATGCAAAAAACGAACCTGACCTTTTTTCTTATTCTTTTATCCTTCTACTCATTAATAGCGAATAACTGCATTGCCCAGGCGCCGCAATGGTTGAATTCAAGCGGCGGAGCCGGTGACGATGGAGGTATACACACAAGAGTAATGCCAAATGGCAACGTGGTGGTATGTGGTAATTTCCGCAATACGATAGACCTCGACCCATCCTCGGCTACATATAATATTACNNCCTGGCCTGCTATTCACCAACAGGCGGTTTTATATGGGGCTTTGCTTTGGGCAGGGAAGATTATGACGGCGCAAATGCTTTGGCTGTAGATGCCAATAACAACATATTCTTAGGCGGATTTTTCAGAGGAACGAATGTTGATTTTGACCCTTCTTCCGGAACAGCCTTGCTAACCTGCAAAGGCTCATTTGGCGCCGGCAATACTTCATTCGGCGGTGACGGCTTTGTGGCAAAATATTCCTCTGCGGGAGCCTACCAGTGNNTAGGCACGCCCTATTGGGTCGAAGCTGTGGACGCAATAGCCATTGATACCTTGGGGAATGTTGTGGTAGGGGGAATTTTTAAGGACACATTGGATTTTGACCCCTCCCCTTCTGCATCCACTACGTTGAACGCCAATGTAAGCGGCACAGCATTTCTGGCTAAATACACAACTAATATGCAATTCCTATGGGCTTTCAACTTCGGAAAGTCCGGCATAGCAGCTACAGATAATACGATACGCGACATGGTGGTGGATGGCAACAACGACATCTGCATTACCGGCTTTGTGCAATATGCCACCAATATAGATTTTGACCCCTCCCCCACAGGTACGGCCAACCTGGTACCCAACGGCAACTACGATGCTTATGTAGCTAAGTATACTGCCTCCGGAGCATATGTCTGGGCATTCCTGTTGGGAGGCAATTCAACCGATGATGGATTTGGCATAGCCAAAGACAATAATAATAACATCTACATTACCGGCTATAGCATGAGCTCAAGTATGGATATGGACCCGTCATCTTCTACTGCTACCGCAACAGCACAAGGAGGGGGGCAAAATATGATGCTGGCCTCATATACTTCAAGTGGCCAATACAGGTGGGGCAAGCTAATAGGCAATTCAGGCAACGATTTGGGCAGGCGTTTGGGGATATTTGGAAACAACCTGTATGTAACCGGATATTTCAGTGGCACTGTTAATTTTAATCAGGGAAGCAGCCCTGCAGCGAACATGACCAGTGTTGGCAATACAGACATGTTCACCGCACGCTACGCTTTGCAGAATGGTAATCACCAGTGTAGTTTTTCAGTTGGCTCTTCTGCAGCAGATGAAGGCAGCGGTATTGCTGTTGACAATGCGGGCTATGTATATATTACAAGTGCATTTTCAGGCACGGGTACCGATTTCAATCCCGGAACAGGTACGCTAACCTCTAGCAGCAACGGGGCTACTGATGCTTTTCTTGTGAAATACGATTGGGGTGGTGCAAATGCAGGGTACTTGATTGGAGATACTGTATGTAACGGACAGCAAGCATACCTTACGTATGTTGATACAACAGGAGCCACCAACGTCACTATTACATACAACGACGGCACAAGCAACTACTCAAGGTCAGTAACCAGCGGCGTTCCATTCGTCTTAACCCCTAATCCTACCTTAACAACCACTTATACACTAGTTATAGGGGGAGGATTATGCGGCTCATCGGGCAACCCCAGCCAGGTAACGGTACTGATAAACCCTAATCCAGTTGTAAACGCCGGGCCTGATACCGGGGTTTGCAATACGCCTTTACTTCAATTAAATGGTTCCAGTTCATTACCCGGAACTTATGTATGGTCTTCTTCACAAAGCATCACTAATCCCAATAGCCTCAATCCTACTGTTTCGGGCACGGTAAGTGGCACTTACAGGTTGATAGCCACAACCCCTGCGGGATGTAGCGATACGGATGATGTTACAATAACACCACTACCTGCACCGGTAGCTGATGCGGGTGCTGATAGAGTGATTTGCCCTGCAGACTTGATACAACTGCATGGTAATGGTGGTTTGACATATTTCTGGTATTCTTCTATCCCTATACTCAACCCTAATTCTAAAGATCCTGTACTTCACGGCAATAAAAGCGGGGTTGTTTACATGGTAGCAAGTAACGGCACTACCTGTAATGACACAGATGAAGTGACAATAACAGTATTACCGCAGCCTACAGCATATGCAGGAAACGATACTTCTGTGTGCCCTAATGAGCAAATAGAATTAAAAGGCCTGGTAACAGGCGCCGGGGTAACCCATAAATGGGTAGGCGCATCTGTTAGCAATCCTGATTCATTAAACATCAAAGTAACGATTGATTCGCCCGACACGTTTTATCTCATAGCCATTGATTCTTTAGGTTGTACAGATACATCAGGCATCGCTATTTCGCTTATTCCCAAGCCTGATTTCAAGGTAATTCCGAACAACCCTGCAATTTGCTATGGAGACACTATACTACTGCAAGCTTCAGGCGGTGGCACCTATTCTTGGCAAGGAGGCGGTTTGACATCTTCGGACAATATTATAGATGTATCGCCAAACTCAACAACCACGTACAATCTAATCATTAATGGCCCCGCCTGCGGATATGCAGATACTTTTGATGTACCGGTGACAGTTAACAATCTGCCAATAGTTACAGTAACGAAATCCAACGATGTTGATTGTTCAAATGGTTTTGCTGATTTAACGGCTGAGGGTGCCTCAACCTACTCCTGGTACCCTGAAAAAGGGTTGGATAACAATTTTAGCAACCGAGTAAGAGCTACTCCTCGCGAAAATATCACATATACCGTGACGGGTAAATCAACTGAGGGCTGCAAAGCGAGCAGCACAATAGATGTTAACGTAAAAACACTTGATGATTATGCGCTCTCAATACCTTCAGCATTTACGCCGGACAATAACGGACAGAATGACTGCTACAGGGTAAAAGCCAACTTTGATTTCATCTCTTATGAAATACAAATTAATAATAGGTGGGGGCAGACAGTGTTTACATCTGAAAACATAATGGATTGCTGGGATGGCATTTTCAAAGGCACAAAAGCGCAATTAGGTACTTACTACTATTTTATCCGAATTCATACGCAGGCCTGTGGTACAGTTTTAAAGAAAGGAGATATCACACTACTGAGATAACTATAAGAGTTGAGAGCGCAATAGTATTGACCTGCAGACCTAATCTGCAGGTCTTTTATTTTATATACCTTTGCGGGGCTTAAAAACAAGAACAAATGGATAATAAGAACTACAAATTAGGCACGAAAATGATACATGCCGGCGTAGAGCCCGATTCGGCTACCGGTGCAATCATGACACCCATATACCAGACATCCACCTATGTACAGTCGGCACCCGGCGTACACAAGGGTTACGAATATTCACGCACCCAAAACCCTACACGCCACGCTTTGGAAAAAGCCCTGGCGGGTATCGAAAACGGTAATCACGGCCTGTGCTTCGGCAGTGGCATGGCTGCGACAGACGCAGTGATAAAACTATTGATGCCGGGCGATGAAGTGATTGTAGCTAACGACCTGTATGGCGGCACATATCGTATCATGACCAAAGTCTTCGTGAACTACGGTATCAAGTTCCATTTCATTGACATGAGCAATGCTGACAACATCAGCAACTACATCAATGACAAAACAAAAATGATATGGGCGGAAACTCCTACCAACCCCATGCTGAATATAGTGGATATAGCCGCCTGCGCAACAATAGCTAAAAAACACAACCTGCTGCTGGTGGTAGACAATACGTTCGCTACACCGTACCTGCAAAACCCGCTGGATATGGGTGCTGATATAGTATTACACTCCGCTACAAAATACCTTGGTGGCCACTCTGACGTGGTACTGGGAGCATTAATAGTAAATGACGAAAGCCTGCGCGAACGCCTGGCTTTTATACAAAACAGTTGTGGTGCCGTACCCGGCCCACACGATAGCTGGCTGGTATTGCGCGGTATCAAAACACTGCACGTACGTATGGACCGACATTGCGAAAACGGCAAAGCGGT
>DINJ01000252.1:0-167 GCA_002423665.1 Bacteroidetes bacterium UBA5543
TAAACTATCGAATAAAGAAAAAACATATGCGTTATTCGTTGTTTTAATTGGTGATTAAATAATTGAATGGTATTTTTAATGTATGGCAGAAATCAAGCAAATCAGAAAAATTGGAATTATTGGCTCAGGCCAGGTTGCCAGAACAATTGGAACCGGTTTTTTGAATC
>DINJ01000252.1:206-9164 GCA_002423665.1 Bacteroidetes bacterium UBA5543
CAAATTGAGTGAATGGAAAGAAAAGGGTGGGGGAAATGCTTTGGTAGGCAGTTTTAAAGAAGCAGCTGAATTTGGTGATATTTTAGTTTTAGCAGTATCTGGTAGAGTAGCAACAGAGGCGATTGAAAGCGCGGGACCGCAGTACTTCAATGGTAAAACTATAATTGACCCAACAAACCCGATTTCCGAAAATCCGCCTGTTCATGGCGTACTCAGTTATTTTACCGGCCCGGACGAGTCGTTGATGGAAATACTACAGGCCCGCTACCCCGNNTAAGGCTTTTAATAGTGTAGGAAATGCTTATATGGTGAATCCATCGTTCAAAGAAGGAAAACCATCCATGTTTATATGCGGCAATAATGATGACGCCAAAGCTAATGTAGCTGAAATACTGGTTGCTTTTGGCTGGGAAACCGTGGATATGGGTGAAGCTATTGCTGCCAGGGCTATCCAGCCACTATGTATATTGTGGTGTATACCGGGGTTCCTTCGCAATGAGTGGAATCATGCATTTAAATTGATGAAAGCGTAAATCCCCCGTTTTTTAACTTTGATTAAAAGCCTGCTATTGCGCAGGGTAATATACATTTGCCGGATGGAGCCTATTATTACTATTAGAAACCTTTCGAAGAAATATGGCGAAAAGGTAGCGCTGAACAACATCAACCTCGACGTATATCCCGGCCAGATAATTGGCTACATCGGCCCGAATGGTGCGGGAAAGTCAACAACTGTTAAAATTCTTGCTGGTATTATACAGGATTATGAAGGGGATGTACAGGTTGCCGGAATTAACCTGGCTGAAAATGTGCTGGAGGTAAAAAAGAAGATAGGATATATACCGGAGTTGCCTGAAATGTACGACCTGCTAACCCCAAGGGAGTACCTCACTTTCATTGGTAAGCTTTTTCATTTGTCAGACGATATTATTACTTCAAGGATAGAAAGGATGCTCGATTCTTTCGGTCTAACAGATAATATTGACCAGCGCATGGATAGCTTTTCTAAAGGTATGCGCCAGAAAGTATTAATAACATCGGGCTTGTTGCACAACCCGCAGATTGTCATTATGGATGAACCACTTTCCGGCCTTGATGCCAATGCAGTTATCCTGGTAAAAGAATTGTTGCAAGTATTGAAAGCAGAGGGACGCACTATATTCTATTGCTCTCACATGATGGATGTAGTAGAACGGGTATCTGACAGGATTGTATTAATAGACAAGGGGACAATTGTAGCTGACGGTACGATAGAAGAATTGCGCAAAGACAGCAGCGATTCACTGGAAAAGATATTTGCTAAACTCACATTGTCTGAAGACAGCGGAATAAAGGCGGGTTCTTTTGCATCTGTATTCAGAGATGAACCTGAAAATACAAGTACTAGCCATGAATAAATTTATACTGTTTCTCATAATGCTCCCATCGGGTTTATGGCGAAGCCTGGGTGCGGATACAGCTCAACTGCATGCCATATTGAAAGCAAAGCTGTTGATGGATAATCGCAAACCGCTTTCTTTCGGCAACAACCGTGGTGTAGAACACAAAAAGAAAAAGGATAGAAAATATACGGTTTGGCTCACCATGCTGCTTTCTTNNCATAATGTACGTACTGCCTATTCTTATTACGGCATTTGATGTAGTGATTGGTCTGACATTTTTCTACACCATGTTCGTCTTTGTTTTCACATTTACGCTGATTACAGATTTTGCGAACGTGCTGATAGATACCAAAGACAAATTTATCCTGTTCCCGCGTCCGGTCAACGACCGTACAATAATGCTCTCCCGTTTGTTGTATATTATGATATACCTGCTGAGGTTAGTCATCCCTATGTCTATCCCTGCATGGATAACATTTGGCATCATCAAGGGGTGGAAGGGTGCTTTGTTTTTCCCGATACCTGTATTGTTAATGGTATTTGTAGTACTCTTCCTGGTGAGTGCCATGTATATTATTATGCTGAGGGTAGCAAAACCGGGCAAGTTTAAAGATGTGCTCAACTATTTCCAGATAGGTTTTTCTATCGTCTTCTTTGTATTCTGGATGACATCGTCAAATATGATTGATCCCGAGGCATTTCAATCTTTAGAAGTGGCTACATACGACTGGGTAAAGTTTCTTCCGTCCTATTGGATGGCTACATGCTGGGCGTTGGTAGACAGTACCGCTAAAGTGCTGCCCGGTACAGGTTGGATGAGTATATTGGCAATAGTATTTCCTGTTGCCAGCTTATGGGCAACCGTTAAATACCTAGCACCCACTTTTACCAAGAGTCTTGTAGCCTCTGATAACAATGTAGAAACCGGGCCTGTGCTGAAAAAGGATAAACTAAAACGTAAAGATGGCGCAGCACGAATGTATAAATGGGCTGAATTGTTTAATAAGAATCATGCTGCAAAAGCAGGTTTTATCCTTACCTGGTTGCAAACATCGCGCAGCCGAAATTTTAAAATGAGGGTATTCCCATCATTTGCCTACGTCCCGGTTTATTTCTTTTACATATTGACACGGGGAGGAAGTTCATTCTCAGAAGTATGGGAGGGGCTTGCAGAGGGTACTGGTTATATCGGGTTGTTATACCTGACCACTTTCGTCATCATGCAGGCAATCAACTATATCACTATGTCCGAGCAATATAAGGCAGCATGGGTTTATTATTCAGCCCCTGTAGATAAGCCGGGACAAATAATAGCCGGCGCTTATAAAGCCATGTGGGTGAAATATTTTCTGCCGTTTATGGCGGCTATCAGTTTATTCGTCGTTGCAGTGTGGGGGCCGTCGGTGATATTTGATGTGATAATTGCTGTGGTAAATATCACTTTGTTTTCTGTNNAGTAATAGGGCGCTGCCATTCTCTAAAAAAGAACAGATGAAAGACTCCGGGCTGAAAACTATCGTTCGTGTTATAGGAACATTATTGCTGATGGGAGTGTTAGCAATAACTCATATTGCGTTAGTTGGTTTGGCAGCCCCTGCGGAGAGCGATTTTACTGTTGACTTGTCAGTGTTTTTCAATACAAGTTGGCTAACTATAATTTCCTTATCATTGAAAATGGTATTCCTTATTTTATCGTCTGTATTTCTTTGGTTGATTTTCGACAGCCTGAAGAATACGGATTGGAAATCGCTGCAAAAAGCTGAACAATATATTTAAAGAGTAAAACTGAATATTGAAATGTTGAAAAAACTGATTNNATTTGGACGTCAGGGTTGATTTTGAGAACAAACGTATAGCAGGCCGCGCATCATGGGATATTAATAATACACATAAGAAAGCCCAACTTGTTTTAGATGCATTCCGCCTGGCTGTAGATAGTGTGGTTGTGGACGGAAACAAAGTGCAGCATTTCTGGGGTGAAGAAGTAGAGCATCTCGGTACAGCATTGAATATCCCCATCAACGAAAATAGTAAACGGGTAGATATATATTATAGCTCAGACCCCGGTGCACGAGCATTACAATGGTTGGAACCCCAGCAAACATCAGGTAAAAAATATCCGTTCCTGTATACGCAGTCTGAAAGTATTTATGCACGCTCATGGATACCTGTGCCTGATGGGCCGGGTATACGGTTTACGTACAGCGCAAGGGTACAGGTGCCGCAAGGTTTGATGGCGTTGATGAGCGCTGAAAACCCGCAACAAAAAAACGATAGCGGCATCTATCACTTTAATATGGACGTGCCAATACCTGCATATCTCATGGCACTGGCTGTTGGTGATGTTGAGTTCAGGGCTATAGATAAACGTACAGGTGTTTATGCAGACCCTGTAATGCTGGATAAAGCGCATNNAACCCGAAACTAACTTTTGCTACACCTACAATTATAGCAGGCGACAAGTCGTTGACGAACCTTATAGCGCATGAACTGGCACACAACTGGAGCGGCAACCTGGTGACCAATGCAACCTGGAACGACTTCTGGCTGAACGAAGGCTTTACAGTATACTTTGAACGCCGCCTTACAGAAAAGATGACGGACAAGAGCTATGCCGACATGCTGTGGGAGCTGGGCTACCAGGACCTGGAAAAAACTATTGATGGCATGCAGGAAGAGAACAATATGAAAGATTCTCACCTAAAGATAGATCTTAAGGGTCGAGACCCCGATGACGGGCTTACGGATATAGCTTATGAAAAAGGTGCATTGTTCCTGAAGCACATTGAAAATAATGTTGGCCGTGAACGTATGGATGCATTCCTCAAAGGGTATTTTGACACTCATGCGTTTTCTACTATCACTACTGAGAAGTTCATTACTTACCTGAATGAAAATTTGATAAAAGGTGATAAAGCATTAGCTGAAAAGCTGAATGTTGATGCATGGGTGTATGGGCCCGGTGTACCTGCTGACGCACCTCAAGCAGACCGTGAGCGTTTTGAAAAGGNNATGCAGAGCGTGAAAAATTCCTGGCGGGTACTGCACCGGCCTCCCTGAATATGCAGAACTGGACTACCCACGAGTGGCTACATTTTCTGCGCAAGATGCCTAAACCATTAAGTGCAGAACAAATGACAGCATTGGATAATCAATATAACTTCACCGCCAGCGGCAACAGCGAAATAGCTGACCAATGGTATGTGATGGCAATAGCTGCAAACTATGAAAAGGCTTACCCGGCTATTGATGATTTCCTGGGCAGGGTAGGGCGCCGTAAATTCCTGGAGCCCTTGTATGAAGAAATGATGGCTACCGGCAAAGAAGCCATGGCACGTGAAATTTACACGAAATACAGGGCTAATTATCACCCACTGGCGCAGGGTACTTTCGATAAATCTGTATTGAAAAAGCAATCATAAAATAATTCACGATATCTAACGTTATAGTCGCATAAGTACCTCTTGTGCGACTATTTGTTTTTATATCAATCGCTATCCTGCTTGCATCCTGCGATAAACCGCAATGCACCAATTACAACCCTGTTTTTGACCAGTACAAACCTGCTGATGTGGAATATCGCAACGAATTGGCTGGCCTGATTGAAACAACGGATAAGGACAGTGTTTTGTTTTGGATAAATCGCTACGATTCAGTTGCGGGTCATGAGTATATGTATGCTGATGTTATTGGCAGAGATATTTGTGCTGTTGCTGTATTTGATATTACCGGCAATGAAGAATTTGAAAACTACCGTCGGGTAAATGGTGTTTCGTACAGTGGTGCACAATTGTTAGCACCTCGGTACCGCATTAAGCATACGGACTCAGGGACGCTGTTTGTTTTAGACAGTGTGGGCATGATAGTAGATTAGCCCATATTGTTTTTTAGCTCTTTCAGTTCTTCAAGGTTGTTCTTTATCTCATTGATGTTCCGGTAATAATCATTTAAGAAATTATTTTGCTCACCTGCTCCTGTAGCATGGGTACAAGTTCCATTTCAAACCACGGGTTTTTATATAGCCAGAACCTGTTTCTCGGCGACGGGTGGGGTAGCGGCAGGTACTTAGGTAGATATTCATTATAAGCCTGTACGGTAGCGGTAAGGTTTTCTTTGTTATTCTTTCCCATGTAGTGGTTTTGGGCATACTGGCCTATTAATATAGTCAGTTGCACCTGTTTCATATTGTTTAGCAGCGCATTGTGCCATTGCGGTGCACATTCAGGCCGTGGTGGCAGGTCGCCCGAGCTACCTTTGCCCGGGTAACAAAATCCCATCGGTACCAGGGCAACGATATCCGGGTTGTAAAATATCTCTTTGTCAACGCCCAACCATTTGCGTAATTGGTTGCCGCTGGCATCGTCCCAGGGTATACCGCTTTCATGCACTTTTTTACCGGGTGCCTGACCTATGATTAATAACCGGGCATTCTTCCCTGCCTGCAATACAGGGTTGGGCCCATGTGGCAGATGTGCTTTGCATATGGTACATGCCTTTATTTCTTGTAGCAGCTTTTTCATTACAGTAATGCTGAATTTACTAATTAATTAAGTTTGGTAGGTGTATATAGGACGTGAACTGACGTGCACCATTACAATTCTCTGCTACCGGTATTTTTTAGCTGGCATTTAGCTTATTATTGCAATGAGAGTTTACTGTGTCCCCAAAACAAAACATAGGTTACGAAACTATTCAGTCCTGGCTTCATAGCAAGGGCCTGCAGCCTTTCTCATTCCAGAAGGAAACCTGGCAAATGCACCTGGAGGGATTGAGCGGTATTGTAAACGCTCCCACAGGTTTTGGTAAGACCTATTCTGTATTCCTGGCGGTAGTCATCGATTGGATTAATAATAATCCCAACTACAAAACGAAAACAGGTACGGGGCTGCAACTATTATGGATAAGCCCCCTGCGTGCATTGGCAAAGGATATTGCCCGTGCTATGGAAGTGGCACTGCACGAACTGGAAATCCCCTGGAAAGTAGCTATACGTAATGGTGATACCCCCGTTTCGGAACGTGAGAAGCAGAAGCGCAATATGCCGGAGGTGTTGGTTATCACNNCCATCAAAAAATCATGCTGACTATTTTAAAACCCTCACCTGTATTGCTGTTGACGAATGGCACGAACTCCTGGGCAGTAAACGTGGCGTACAGGTAGAACTGGCATTGGCACACTTGAAGAAGTTAAGCAATTTACAGTTGACAGTTGACAATTTATATGATGCAAAAAGTGAATTGCAAACTGTCAACTGCTCACTGAGAATCTGGGGTATCTCCGCCACCATCGGCAATCTCGATGAAGCCATGCACGTATTGCTGGGGCAGGATAACAGTGGTGTAATCATCCGTGCAGAACAAAAGAAGCAAGTAGTTATACATACTATACTGCCCGAAACAGTTGAGCGTTTTCCCTGGGCAGGACATTTGGGGCTGAAGATGATAGAGCATGTGATACCCGTTATCAGGAACAGCAGGTCCACATTACTATTCACCAACGTACGCTCCCAGGCCGAAATGTGGTATCAGGCGCTGTTGGAGGCGGCTCCTGATCTTGCAGGTGCCATCGCTTTGCATCACAGCAGTATAGATATGGAGATGCGGCTATGGGTGGAAGAACATTTGCACAAAGGCGTATTGCAGGTGGTAGTCTGTACTGCCAGCCTCGATTTAGGTGTTGACTTCCGCCCGGTAGATACAGTTATTCAAATAGGCAGCCCTAAAGGTATAGCAAGGTTTATCCAGCGTGCAGGGCNNAGTCAGCAATGTATATTTTGTACCCACCCATTCGCTGGAGATAGTGGAAGCCGTGGCGCTGAAAAAAGCCTATGAGCAAGGGGAGATAGAAAGCCGCTATCCTGTTGTGCTGGCTTTCGATGTGTTGATACAATATATGGTCACCATAGCTACAGGTGATGGCTTTATCAGCGAAGAGCTTTTAGCTGAAATAAGAACTACATATTGTTATGCCGACATTACAAATGACGAATGGGATTACCTGTTAGCATTTATAACCACGGGCGGTGCAACATTGCATGGCTACGACGAATACCACAAAGTGGTGAACGTTGACGGCGTATACAAAGTAACAGGCAGACGTGTTGCTATGCGTCACAGGATGCACATTGGTACCATAGTTGGCGACGCTATTATGCAGGTAAAACTGATGAGTGGTGGTTTTGTGGGCACTATCGAAGAATACTTTATTTCCAGCCTCCAGCCCGGCGATGCGTTTGTACTGGCAGGGCGCAGGTTAGAGTTGGTACAGGTAAAAGATATGACGGCTTATGTGCGGCGGTCTAATGCTCAGAACGCCCGTGTGCCTGCGTGGGGCGGGGGCAGGGTGCCCTTGTCCTCCAACCTGGGGCATGTTTTGCGCAGCGCATTCCAACAGGCATCGATAGACCCGGGCGCCAATGAATTGTTGCAGTTTCTCCAGCCATTATTCNNACCAAAGATGGACATCATATGTTTGTTTATCCTTTTGAGGGGCGGCTGGTGCATCATGCTTTGGCATCATTACTCGCTTACCGAATCATGCAGATACGGCCCATTACGTTTTCCATTGCCATGAATGATTATGGATTCGAACTGCTGAGCGACCAGCCTATACTCGTTAATGAAGATAATATCCGGGAGATATTCAGCCCTGAAAACTGGTATGCTGATTTACAGCGCAGTGTGAATGCAGCAGAAATGAGCCGGCGTAAGTTTCGTGATATAGCGGTTATTGCCGGACTGATATTCCAGGGTTTCCCTGGTGAGCATAAAAAGCAGAAGCATCTGCAAAACTCTACCGGCCTGCTATACGATGTGTTGGTTGATGCTGAGCCCGCGCACTTGTTGCTGCAGCAGGCGCATAGAGAAGTGCTTACTTACGAGGTAGAGGCAAATCGCTTGCATCATTCATTAGAGCGTATCGGCCGGAGTAAGTTTCTTATTACCCGCCCTAAAGACTTGACCCCATTCTGCTTCCCGATAAAGGTGGATAGCCTGCGCGATGAACTGACCAGCGAAAAGCTACAAGACCGTATAAAGCGTATGCAGTTGCAGGCAGAGCGTTAATAATGTTCATTTCCTGTTGATTGTATTACTAATTACATCATTATCAACTGCTCATTTTGTGGATATAAATGCCTGCTGAAATTCCGCACACTTTTTGGCTATAATCACTATTGGCGCTAACTTTGTTCTCCGTTTTGCTAAAACACGAAGGTGTGGGGCAGGGTAGAAAGAAGGTAGATTGAAAAGAATTTTAAAAATAAATTTGCCCGGTTCAAATAGTTTTCTACCTTTGCAGTCCCTTAGCAAAAAGGGAAGCTCTTTAAAACGCATAAAAGATTGATAATCAGGTAGGTTATAGCCAAAATAAATATCTGAAAAAGATTTTGCAGTTTGAAAATCAGGTTATACTTTTGCACTCCGTTTCGCAGTAAAGGTTAACCGAAAGATAATCGCAGCGTAACAAGTTCTTAAAATAGCGTGTCAGTTCAAGGCTGAAAATGTGGTTCAACTCCACGATGCTAACAGAGGCAAAGTCGCTTATGTGATTTAGTCGTAAGTTCTTTGAAAGATTG
>DINJ01000247.1 GCA_002423665.1 Bacteroidetes bacterium UBA5543
TATAATATGCCGATAGCCGCCAGCATAGCCGACAACATACGCGCAGGCATACCGTCAGGATAAATATCGCCATACCCCACCGTAGTGAGCGACACCAAGCTGTAGTACACATATACACCATAATCCCTGTCGTTGTTTTCCAACAGTACGTTGCCTGCTATAGACTTTCCCGTGGTAATAGCCAAAATCTCCAAAATGAAAGCTCCTGAAATAGCTATCAGTAAATATACATTCACCGCACCTACAACCCTGTATGTGCCTACCCTATCATCCCTGAACAACAGGCGAATATTGATATAAATAAACAGGCTCATGTTGATCAACCCCACGCAACGTTCCGCCAGGTAGTATTTGTTGGGCGCATCTTCATACCTGATAATCAATAAAATAACGTGTACAACAAACAGCGCTGATGCTAAATAAATCTTCCAATACTCTTTGCTGGAAAATATGCCGATGAAATACAGTGCCAGGAACAACACATTCATGAAGGTAATGCCCGTCACCCCACGCTCTATGAGCAGGGGCATCAGGAACACCATAAAAACCAGCATTCCCAGCAGGGTAATAGAACTTGTATCCGAAATCCAGTAATCCTTAATTTGCTGTATGGCCTTTCTCATCTGTAATGCTTGCGTGTATAGATTACTATATACACATCATAAATCTACAAATAATAAGATAAGGGCAAAAGAACAGTCAGCACCTTCCCCCTGTCATTAAAATCATATTTTTACTGTATGAAGTATTATATATGGTCATTAGTTATTCTCGCCTGCTTGTCTTGCAACCAGGCTGAGAAGAAAGCACAGCCAACACAAGGATATGTGACCTCGCTGGCCGATATGAAGAAAATAGTGGTAGGTGATGGGGAAACCGTATACCAGGCCGAGGGGAAAGACCATGGCATCAACAGCATGTCATTCGTCATCACCGAAACCGCACCGGGAGGGGGCCCGCCTTTACATGTACATCCTACCGAAGAAGCGCATGTGGTACTGCGCGGTACAGTCACTTATTTTATTGACGATAGCATCTTCACCGTCACTGCACCATATATTGTCAATATTCCACCTAATACGCCACATACTTTTATGAACTCCGGCGATACTGTACTGAACCTAGTCGGCGTATTCGGGCAGGATAATTACGGGCCTTATAAGCCTATCGGTAAAAATCCGTTGATAACAGAATAGGAATATAGATACCCATAACAGACGTAAAACTAATATTTCACCAATTTGCCTTTAGCATACGTAACGTTGTCATCGCCGGTCAATATATAAACGTAACCGCCAACAGGCAAATTCGACATGGGCATCTGTACTTTATGCAAACTGGCACTATATAAAATCTTACCACTGTTGTAGACAGTTTTTGCATCTACACCTACAATACTTAATTCCAAGACTTGACTACTCGGAAGTGTAAATTCTAAATATGCGTCACCGTTTACCGGATTAGGGTAAACGGTACATCTAATTGAATTTGACACTTGCGGAACATCTGTGTTATTGGATTTTAGTTCAAACAACTCCCTGCCATTCTCCCTGGTAGTCGCAATAAAGAAAATACTGTTGCCTAAGGATGTAAGCTCTGTAATTTGTGCGTTTCCATACTCAAAATTTGCAACACTTACAGGTTTCTTCCCTTCTTCATACATCCATATTCGCCCAGGTTTGCCAACTCTGTCCCTATTAAGTCCTTCAAAGAAGAACCTATCATTATGTACGAAGAAATTAAACAAATTACCTCCAAACTCATCATTTATATCTGTCACCATTTCACCGGAATAATTATCCGGGTTCAGCTTATAAATCCAATAGCCTTTATTAATTTCTTTCGTTGTAAGTATGTATAAGTTATTCTTGTATAATACTGTTGTGTTGTTGTTTGCGTATTTATACACATTAATGTCATCTAATTCCTTAATCTTATGAGGCGCTCTAATTCCATCGTACACATACAACTGAAAGGTATCCATTACACCTTCGCGGTTGGTGGCGGTAAAAAATAGCTTGTCCTTATATACTAATAAATCAACGGGATATGAATCTTGATTACCCGGGGCAATATCATGAAGCATCCAGGCAACTTTTACTTTGGGGTCGTATAAAAAAAGTTCCCTGCCTATATCGTTGTTGTAACATGACATCACTATACGATCATTAAATGCCCGAATCCAACTTATCCCTGTATAAAATGTGTTGTTTTTTGAAAAATTTGTGCGCTTAATCACCGAATTAGTGGCAGGATTGTATTCAAATAGCTCGCGATATACTGCAGTACTGTCATTTGCTAAGAAATAGAGTGAACTACCTACAGCAGTTAGAGAGAGGGGCACAGATGATTTTGAACCTGTATATACATCGAAAGCTAACCGCGGTGAGTTAACACCATCATATACCCATAGCTCTTCGCCATGTACAGAGTCATAACCCGGAAAGTACAGTTTGCCATGTAACCCAGTTATATTTCCATATAAATACTTATAATCAGGAAAGCTGTAAATGATTTGAGGTTGATCTCCATCAGCCTTTTTCCATAGGCTGGGTCCATGCGTACTGTCGTCTGCGAAAAAGTATAAGGCATTGTCATACGGGTAGAGTGCTCTTGGGTTTGAAAAAGTCTTGCCAGGCCACAAATCATATTCAATCAAATCATAGGTTTGCGCTACCGCAACGTAATGCTGTAATAATCCACTAAGTACAATACATAATCCAATAAAAACCCTGATAAAGTATTTCATAAATAAATATACCAAACTAATCTTATCATCTAAATAAAACATCTGCGAACCTACTACCTTATCCTACACCCAAACAAAACCTTATATTTGACCATATGAAAAAACTACTGCTGGTACTCCTTTCTGCCTGTACTGTTGCCGCCTGCACATCGGGCGGTGACGAAACCAAAGAAACAGTTGCCGATATACATACCTCCTTTTCCCCCCTCATAAAAGGTACATGGGTAATGACGGACTATATCACCGACANNCAAAGCATCAGCGGGCATATTACAAGGCGTGGTTTCGATGGAAATTGACCCGACCGCCCCAACAGGTGATACGAGCATAGTTTCTGCCAGCCTGAATAACCACGAGGGTATGACTTTTTACCTCATGTTCAGGCCTGGACAGGATGCCAAATCCCTGGCAACGGCTTTGACAGATGAAGATGATAGTGGTAATTTCTATGAACTGGCATATAATATTTCCGGAACCGACACCACTCTTGAACTCAGGCATTACAACAAGGAGAAGAAACTGCTGGATACCCGCAGTTTCACTCGTGTTACCGGCCCACTTACGGATGACAGCGAACCCTACGGCCTGCAATACATGGCCAACAAGGTGTTACTATCAGGCAAATACAATGTAACCGATGATGATGGTAACACATTCAAAGCGGAACTGACCGATGATGGCATGGCCAAAGGCGTTGCCGGGCACAGTACCTATTATATCTTTACCGACTTCCTGGGCGATGAACAAACCAACCTGGACGAAATGGTATTTGACCCCGGCGCTAAAACACAGAAGCCATACATTTTTGAAATAAAAGCAGACACTGTGCAACTGTACAAAGCAATGGAGAATGAAGAAAGAACCCTGCTGATACGTGGTCCGCTTAAATACACAATGGTTAGAGAAAAGTTATAACCACCCGGGCTTCGTTCTCAGTTTATTTCTTTTCACTACTTTTATACAAAGCATCAACAATATGGGTTTTCATATCAACGATAAGAAGGATAATAAAAAAGGCGGTAAATCTGCAAAAAATATGCTGGCGGGCTCCAAACCTGCTTCAAAATCAGGTAAGGCCGCAGGTGGAGGTGGCAAGAAAATGATTAAGACAGGAGGCACCAGGGGTAGCTGATTATTTAGTCAGCATACTTACTATAATTTGATCTGTACCCTGCTATGTAAGCAATTGGCTTGAGGATAGAGAAAATAATTCTCTGCACTGAATATGGAGGCTTCACCAGGCGGAACGTATTTGAGAATTTTGACGCTAATAATACTACCTGACAAAAACGTGGCATACCGTCAGCTTGGGTTTTGCCATCCTGTGCGAGGCCCATGGCATTTTCAAAAAAGTATTCGGTATTCATGGCCGGCTGCACTTTCCAGTTTACTATTGCTACAGACGATGTGTTGTTCCACATAGAGTGAATAGTATTTGCAGGCACATGCAGGCTATCCCCTTTTTTCAGCACGGTTAACCCGCCGGGCATTCTTACCGTCATTTCACCCTCCAGTATTGTAAAGTCCTCAGCCTGGTGGGGGTGGTAATGTGGTGGTGGCTCTTTTGATTCCGCGGAATACACTGATTCCATCTCCAGCAATTGACCATTGGTATCACCCGCAGTTTGTATAAACTTTATCTGCTGCCCTGTTACAGGATTAGAAATGACCTTCCCTTTAAATGCCATATATCTGTAGTTATATACTAAAGTTGTACTTCTTCTTTCATCCTGATACGGCCATGCTCGTCTTTTACTATACGGACACAGGCTATTTTAGGGTCATGCTCAAAATAGAGCAGCCAGTTGTTATCGGCAGCCATGTTCAGCAACCTTTCTTTTTCTGCCAACGTATCCAGCGGGCGCATATCGTAGGCCATCACCCATGGCATGGATATATGCGCAGCACTTGGCACCAGGTCAGCACAGTATAGGATAGTTGTTCCGTTGTAGTCTATCAGTGGCAGCATCATCTGCTCGGTGTGCCCGTCTACAAAATGTATGCGTAGGCCGGGTATCCATTCTTCACCGTCCGCTATGTCTATAAACTGCAGCTTACCACTTTCCTGTATAGGCAGTATATTTTCCGACAGGAAAGACGCTTTCTCCCTCGCATTAGGATGCACAGCCCAATCCCAGTGCGCTTTATTGCTCCAGTAGGTAGCGTTAGGAAATGCAGGCACCAATTTATCCCCCTCTCTTTTAATGCTGCCACCGCAGTGGTCGAAGTGCAAGTGGGTGAGGAATACATCGGTTATATCAGCCGTGGAATATCCCGCTTTAGCTAATGAACTTTCGACTGTATCTTCTCCATGAGGATGGTAATAACTGAAGAATTTGGGGTCCTGTTTATCGCCCATGCCGTTGTCTATTAGTATCAGCCTGTCGTTGTGTTTTATCAGCAGGCAGCGCATAGCCCAGGTGCACATATTATTATCATCTGCGGGATTTGCCCTCTGCCACATGCTCTTGGGCACTACGCCATGCATAGCCCCCCCATCCAATTTGAAATATCCTGCTATTATTGTGTGTAACTGCATATCTACTATCTTACCGATGTCTGTATATTTTTCTTCTTAGCGATAGAGAGTGCAAGGTACAAAATGATGCCGCCTATCACAAAGAACACCAACACCGCCAGCACCGATTTGCGCATGCTTCCTGTGATATGTTCTATAAAACCGAAAGAGAAAAGACCTATCACAATCGCCAGCTTTTCCGTTACATCATAAAAGCTAAAGAACGAAGCCGTGTCCTTGGTTTCAGGCATCAGCTTGGAATAGGTAGAACGGCTGAGCGACTGTATACCACCCATCACTAAACCTACAAAAGTAGCGATGATGTAAAACTGCATTACTGTTTGGATAAAATATGCGTAAATGCATATCCCTATCCATATCAGCACCACACCTATCAGCACCTTCAGGTTACCGAAACGTTCAGACAGGCGCGCCATAATATATGCACCACCGATGGCCACTAACTGTATAATGAGGATGGTTGTTATCAGTTGGCTTGTTTCCAGGTTCAGCTCTTTAGCCCCGAATGCCGCTGCTGCCAGCATGACCGTTTGCACACCCATGCTATAAAAAAAGAATGCTCCCAGGTAGGTACGCAATACACNNCTGCTTTACCTGCTGCCATACTTTCTTCAATTCATGAAACCCGTTTGTCAGTACGCTGAATTCTGCATGTTGTTCCAATGGCTGTCCCTTGGGCAATTTGCGTAAAGGTATCTGTGCCCACGCAAACCACCATAGCCCTACAAGCAAAAACGAAAAACGAGAGGCGCTGCTGGCATCCATGCCAAAAGTATCAGGACTAAGTACAAATACCAGGCAAACTATCTGCAACAATACACTACCCACATATCCGTATGCAAAACCCTTGGCACTTACCCTGTCCTGCTCGTGCTCTTCAGCTATCTCGGGCAGGTATGCATTGTAAAACACCAGGCTACCGCAGTAACCAATAGCCGCTATCCCGAAGAGTACGATGCCGAGTTCAATATTATCTTTTGTAAACAGGAAGAGTCCACTACAAGCTATGGCACCTATGTAGGTAAAGAAGCGCATATACCGCTTCTTATTACCCCGATAGTCGGCAATAGAAGACAGTATAGGAGATATAAAAGCGATGATGAGGTACGCGATGGAAAGTGTATAGTCCTGCAAAACCGTGTTGGTTATTTCCAGTCCGAAGAATGAAACCTTATCCGCAGGCACTTTCGTTGCATCGGTAGTGATGGCAATATAATATGCCGGAAATATAGTGGAAGTGATAACGAGATTGTATGCTNNAGTGATAACGAGATTGTATGCTGAGTTGCCCCAGTCGTACATAGCCCATGCGTTATGCAGTTTCTTCTTTGCAGTTGGCGAAGCAGTGGTTCCCATAGGGCTAAAATATATCTTTTAGCTATGGAAATATACAATTAGCCTAAACTTAACGGTTGTTACCTAGCATAAAATTGCACATCTTGTACAATGCACGTGCACCCACTATATTGTCTATGCCATCAGTATTCTGCTGGCCGGTAGACACCTCGTTCAGGTCGAAACCTATGAGTTGGCGGCCGCTTTCGTACAATAGCTTGAACAGGTAGTTTATTTGCTCCAATTCAAACCCACCCGGTACCGGCGTACCTGTGTTGGGGCAAAGTTTGGGGTCCAGCCCGTCTATATCAAAGCTGATATAAACTTTCTCGGGCAGTTCGTCAATGATATTTTTGCAGATAGCCTTCCATGTAATACCCTCGTACTGGCGCTCTTTTATTTCTTTGTCAAACCATGTAGAGATGCGCTCGGGGTTTTGGCGTATCATCACCAGTTCCTCATCGCAATAGTCGCGTATGCCTACCTGCACCAATTTGCTCACCTGCGGCACTTCTTTCAGCACATTGTACATAATAGAAGCGTGCGAATAAGTGAAGTTTTCATAAGCCTCGCGCAGATCAGCGTGTGCGTCTACCTGCAATATGCCGAAGTCACTATGACGTTCAGCCAGTGCCTTAATAAAACCCAGCGGCGTACTGTGGTCGCCTCCTACCAGGCCTACTTTTTTACCTTTATTCAGCAGTTCTGTGGTTTGCTCATATACACGGCCTACCATCCATGTACAGCTCTCGTTTACTTCTTTTAATTTACCTGTCAGGTATTCGTTCTCAGTCACTATACCCCCGTCTTCCAGGTGGCGGATGATAAGTTCAGCACATTGGCGTTTGTAATCACTTTTGGTGCGCATGTCCTTATCTATGGGCAACATGCTGATACCACGTTTCCAGGCATCCGTCACATCAGGGTCGTAGAGGTCTATCTGCAACGACGCATTAAATATATGTTCCGGACCGCGGGATGTGCCGTCGCGGTAAGATATAGTTACTTCCCAGGGTACGGGCAACAGCACCAACTCCGCGTCATCTTCCGTAAAGGGTAAGCCGAAAATATTATTAGATGTCAGCCCCACCGAGTTGGGGTCAAAAGTAGACAGGTCTGCCATGTCAGTATTTTTATCGAGGGTGCAAAGTTAGGGCTTTGCGTTTTACGACAAAGAACATATTATGAATCTTAACCACCGCTTCACAGATGCTTAACGGGCGGTATATATCTTAACTTTCTTATTCTTAATCTTCTCATCCTTCACCTGTTCCATTGCATATCCCGCCTTAGTCCTACGCACAGCCACGAACGATGAAAAATCTTTTACATCTATCAGGCCTATATCTTCTTGCTTCAATCCCCCTTTTTTTGACAGGAAGCCCACTATATCCACCTTGTTCACTTTATCCTTCTTTCCCGCTGATATAAACAGGGTTACCCATTTCGGCTTTTCGGGCAATACAGCATGTGCAGGCAATGGCACTTCTATTGTCTCAGGGTCGATATACGGCGGCAGGTACTCTGTAGATGATAATATGAGTATGGCCGTTCCGCTGGCATCCATACGTGCTGTGCGCCCGTTGCGATGGGTAAATATCTCTTCCGTCTGAGGGAGGTGGTAGTGTATGATATAGCGTATATGCGGTATGTCTAATCCACGCGCTGCCAGGTCGGTAGTCACCAATACATTGGTGCTGCCGTTCTTAAACTTGCACAGGGCGCTGTCGCGCTCCTGCTGCTCCATACCCCCATGATAAAAAACATTCCCAATGCCTTTGTCCTTTATCTTCCTGCTTACCTGCTCCACATCATCACGATGATTGCAAAACACGATAGAGGAACGGTTGTTGGCCATGCACAGCAGTTGGTACAGCGTTTCAGTTTTGTCTTTTGAGGGTGATAATACCTTCTGTACTTCCAGCAGTTTTTCATCCGCATCATTGCCGGTTACAAAGTCCAGCTTCTCATATCCGTCAAAATGTACGAATTCCGGTATCTCCACCGCTTCGGTAGCGGAGGTAAGTATGCGTTTATTGAGATTGGGCAATGAGTCGAGGATAAACCCTACCTCTTCCAGGAAGCCCAGTTCAAGTGTTTTATCAAATTCGTCCAGCACCAGCGTTTCTATACTTTGCAGGTTGATGCTCTCCCTGCGTATGTGATCGCCCAGGCGGCCGGGTGTACCCACTATCACGGCGGGGTGTTCTNNGCTTTTTTCTTCTATCTCCCTTTTATGCCCCCCATAGCAACTCAGAATCTTCAACCCCGTACCCATTTGCCTGAATACCGACTCAATCTGCGTAGCCAGTTCGCGCGATGGCACTACAATCAATGCCTGTGTGTTCTTGCTGGCTGTATCTATACGCTCCAACATGGGCAGTAAGAATGCCAATGTCTTACCCGATCCTGTAGCCGAGAGTAATAAAACATTATCATGCGCCCGGTTGGCGGCAATAGAAGCCTGCTGCATTTCGTTCAACGACTCTATGCCCAGGTTGGCCAGTATGGTATCAATGGGGAAATTATACTGTTGCATCACTGCAAAAATACAAAATAATGAACAGTTGCCCATTTACAACAATAAATGGATAAATCCAAAGGGGAAAAACACCCTATTTTATTCTGATTTTTTTGTATATTATTGTGGTGCAAAATATCCAACTAAACCTAAATCACTATCAGGGTAACTTGTACGCGATTCCGAAAAGCGGTGAAACAGAGTAGGAAACTAAAAAACAACATCCAATGAAAAAGAGTGTTTTAGTATTATCAATGCTTGCATTATTTGTAATTACCGGAGGCTTAATTGTATCCTGTAATAAATCAAATGAGAAAGTTGTAAAAAACGCCAAAATTGAAAGTGTAGCTACACTATCACAGGCAGACCAGGATCTTATCAATACCTATTGGGGTATTGGTGCTTACCACAACAACGGGTTAGATTATATACATACCGAGTTGGTTGCTTTAAAGGCTGATAAAATTAGCCAAAATGGTAGTTTTAGTTGTACAATGCAAGAAATGTACGATGCCTACCACCAATACACTATGGACTATGTAACAAATAATGTAACAGAAATAAGCTCACTCAATAGCACCGAAATAGCATTAATTGAAACTGACATTACAGAGTTCAACGATAATTTTTTCAATAATGCAACAACAGAGTATAGCAATTCCTATATTGAAACTGAATTTGCTATTTCATTATCTACTGACTTTAAAGATGCTATGAATGATGTTATAGCAATCGGGGGTAACCATAGCTTATCATTACAAGATAAGATTGATGCCTGGGATGACCTGTTAGAAGCTGAAATTGGAAACCTTACAGATGAGAAAGAAAAAATAGCGTTAATTGCCGCTATTAGTACGGCTGAATCAACATTTGCATATTGGACTAACTCAGCTAATCAAAATAAATGGGCTGATTTGTTTGATGTTTCACCAAGTGTTTATACTGATGCACGCATTTCACAGGATGGTTGGAATGATATTTGGGGTGCTGCTGGTATGGGTATTAGAGTTGGATTACAAGCTGCTTCATTTGGCCCTGCAGCCGCTGTTGCTGGTTTTGTAGTAGGTGGTGTAGCTGGTGCCGCAAGTGGCACAGCCGGTGGGGTGATAAAAAACTTCATTCAAAGCTGGTTTGACTAGTTTTTATTAATTTTAAAAAAAAAAATCGTGAAAAAGTTTCTAGTTAGTTTTTTATACTGGGTTGCTATTTGGGCGATATTCTATGCTTTCATAATGCCTGAAAAGAATGTCAGAAACCTAATAATAGCGGTTCTGGTACAGGCTATTATAGCTACTGCTGTTTTTCATTCAATGGCGAATCCGATGAAAAAGCTTTTTCAGAAGTTAGCTAAGAAAGGCTAATAATAAAGTACAATGCATTTGCATTATCTCACAAAGTGAGTACATAGAGCTATAAAAAGGGCTATCTCTTAATTGAGACAGCCCTTTTTCTTTGTTAAAATTCTGCCAAATTAACGAACATCAGGTTTAAGCTTGTAACATAAATCCCAAATAAAAACAAGACTGTGTCTGGCAGGGTATAGGTGAAGATGATGGAACAAGGCAACACTAATCCGGTCTCATACCTGCAACTTATTTAAGCATTTCAGTTGAAAATCTTAAACGAGGGAGTGCTTATCCAATTTAAAAATAAATTCGTTAAAACAAACTAATTAACGTATATTTGTTGTAAATCCCGTCCATATGGGACTACAGTAGATATGCCATCCTTCAATGGCACATAACACTTATGCCATGAAAAATAAAATTCATAAAACGACCCACTACCCTCACCTAAACTGGTTCCAAATGAAAACCACCAGGGCACCAATGCCCGGCAGCACAGTAGTAAAGGTGTACAATCGGAGACACAACCGCGGCATGTGCTGTAACATGCACGCGGTGTCTTTTTCTTTGGTTCGTTTCTTTTGGACAAGCAACTTAGCGCAGCGACTCATTGAGGCAGAAAAAAGACATAATGAACGAAATAAAAGAAA
>DINJ01000060.1 GCA_002423665.1 Bacteroidetes bacterium UBA5543
ACAGGGTGAAAACACCCTGTTTTTATTTAAATGCCATTACATATCTTACTATGTATTAATTATACCACCACTCATCATTTGTGTAATTATAGTTCAGGCACCGTGTTGATTGAACCGCTATGATGTATAGGGAAGAAGACGAGAACCAAAGAAAACCGTCCTGTCAATTTATTATGTAGAGGAATAAAACAGGAATACCATGCCAAGAGATGACAATAAGGTAAACTCATTCAACAAGATTATTCTCTCCACTATGGAAGGTTATTACCCCGTAAACCCGGAAGAAATTATTTATTGCAGGGCTGATGACAGTTATACCCATTTTTACCTGCAGTCGGGTCAACACCATGTTGTATCACGCAATCTGAAGGATTATGAGGCGTCGTTAGGGCCCTATAATTTTTTCAGGATCCACAAGTCATACATGGTCAACATTAATCATGTCAGCATGATTAAAAAAGCCGATGGTGTTAGTCTATTAATGAGTAACAATATTGAACTCCCCATAGCCTGGCGCAAAAAGGATGCGTTTATCAGCTTCATGAAAAGCCTCTGATATACGCACACGTGGGTATACTATACGGTTACGGGCTCAATACCGGCAATCACTAAATACAGGTTTTCTTTAATACATGGTGCAATAACTTGATGCTTCATCAAATAACCACATTTATGAAAAAGATCATCACCTTATTGACAATTGCTCTTTTCTGCATGGCACAAACCCCTGCGACGGGCACATCCTCTTCACCGGGATGCGATCCTTGCCCCGGAGCTGTCTGGAACACACCTGTTACAACAACTTTCACGTTCTCATTGCCCTCCATGCCCGGGTGTACCTATAAGGGCTATGTGAAATACCGGACCAGGAACTGCAACGGCATGACGCAAATAGACGTATTGCCCCGCCCGGTTTTCGAAGACCTGAATGGCGGTAATCCCAACTGCGCGCTGCATTGTATCAATGGTGGCGAATTGCATAAGATAGTGTACAATCACATTCTTAACCTGCTGGGAACAGGTGCTACTGTTGTAAATGTAGAAGAATCACCTTGCTATTACGTAGGTGAAATCACTGTTCCGCCCGGTGCCGAAGTTTGTTTTGGCATGACACCCGGTACAACCAAATGGATATACATGCCCTGTGACAAAAACGGTTGCTGTTATAGCGAGCTAACACCTGTTGGAAGCACTACTTATTACAAGAATGTAATACAAAGCACCCCATGTCCTACTACACCATATACACCTCCAAGTGCCGAGATAGAATGGGAATGTGACATATTGGGTGGCGGTACTGCAAGCTTCATTGTTCCTTTTACCCCTGATTTACCAATCATATGCCAGCATACGTGCATGTCGGGCTATGCAAAACCTGCTAAGCCAAGTAACGTAATAGAAATGACAGATGAAGCATTTGCTAACCTGCACATATTCCCCAACCCTGTTAACAATGAATTGCACATCAGCTTCAGCTCGCAATCAGGCAGCGACATCACGGTTCAATTGATTGATATAACCGGCAGGCTGGTTACTGAGAAACAGGTAAAATCCAACGGCGACCACCAGGAAGTATCGATAGATACTAAAACGCTTACACCCGGCACATATGGGGTGAAAGTTATTTACCCCGGCGGCCAGTTGATGACCAAAGTAGTCAAGTAAGCCGACTGCAAACAATAGTCATTATATCAAAACAATAAAGGCTACCATATGGTAGCCTTTATTTATAAAATTAGTATGTAAATATTATTCACCTACCACTCCAAAGTCAATTTCCAGTACATTGTCCTTACCGAAATCGATTTGAGCTTTGTGCGTACCTACCTCTTTCACATCACCTATCAGTGTTATGCGGCGGCGGTCTATTTCATAACCCTTCTGCTCGCGGATAGCGCGTGCAAGCTGTATAGAAGTAACTGAGCCGAATATTTTTCCGCTTGTACCGGTTTTAGCACCTACTTTCACAGGGCTGGCTTTCAGTACATCAGTTACTTTAGCTATTTCAGCCATCAATGCATCTTCGCGTTTCTTCAGCTGCTTGCGGCGCTCTTCTAACACTTTCAGGTTAGATTGGCTCGCCTCAAGTGCGAATTTCTGAGGTATTAGGTAGTTGCGGGCGTATCCCGGCCTTACTTCTACCAGCTCGTGGGCTGAGCCCAGGTTGTCTACATCTTTAATTAATATTACTTGCATTGGATATTACTTTAAAAGGTCTGTTACATAAGGCATCAGAGACATCTGGCGTGCCTTTTTAATTGCTTGTGCTACTTTGCGCTGGTATTTCAGCGAGTTGCNNTCTTTGTAATCAATATACTTGATGCCCATTTTCTTGAAGCGGCAGTATTTCTTCTGGCGCTGCTCTACACGTGTAGAGGTCAGAAATTTTATATCGTTTTGTTTAGCCATTGTTCAGTTCTTTTTTAAATGTGAATTAAGCGGTAGTTGCTTCTTCAGCCGTTACTTTGTTACGCTTTCTAGTGTTGTACTGCACTGCGTATTTGTCCAGCTTGGTTATCATGTGGCGCATTACAGCCTCATCACGGTTCATCTGTATTTCCAGTGTACCGTTGCTCTGAGGGTCTGCCTGGTACTCCAGTACCCAATACAGGCCTGTAGTCTTCTTGTCGATGGGGTAAGCCAGCGAGCGAAGGCCCCATGCATTTTCGTGAACGATNNATCTTCTGCCAATACAGGCGTGAAAATGACCATCAGCTCATAATCCTGAAGGTTTGTTGCCATAAAAATTGTTTAGTTATTAAAATTTTCCCCTCGTATCCGGCAGCAACGCTGGTTATCGGCCCGAAGATGGACAAATAGCCGGATAATTTTGGGAACGCAAAGGTAAGGGGATTTCCTGATTTTATGAAATCATGGCAGGAAAATATCTAATATTATTGATTTTCAGTCTTTTGTATGAATAATTTCCGCCAAATAGCCCGCAACACGAGGTACACGGGAAAAAGCACCAATACCAGCAAAATACCTGTAAACAGTATTTCTGAAGCTTCTTTTATATTCAATTTGCCATCTGAATAGCTATCAAACATGCGTACAACCACACTGATAGATATCGGCAATGCCATAAAGCGGACATGGTTGATGAATAGCTTTTTCATAAAAACTTTATTGTTGGATAATTACCTTNNAATTTTTTACGGCTATATTATTTGCCATCTTGATAGTGAAATAACTGCTCGTAATAGATGGGTATATGGTTGTCTTATCTTCATTACTTAATTTGTTTGGTTGTCTAATGTTCGTAAACGGGTGAAGTTTATGTAGCCAAATATCTGATGGACCACCCCTGTATGTTAAAACGTCTTTGCCGCTGGACTCAATCGCACCAACTGTCACGTATCCACCATCTTGTATTTGTATTGCTTG
>DINJ01000047.1:0-11199 GCA_002423665.1 Bacteroidetes bacterium UBA5543
AAGGGTTATTATGCGTGTGTGCCTATCATTGGGCATACTGGTCACAATTGTCGGGTTTGTGTTTAAAATACAACATTGGCCTATGACATATGAATTATTGTTGACAGCCTATGGTCTGTCCAGTGTCTTTTGGATAACAGCATTGTACGAACTGGTAAAATCAAAATACATATTTGGTAGTACAAAGTATATATGGGGTGCGATACTGTTGATTATTCCGGCAATAGGTTACTTTTTTTTTAACCCATTGCTATATTTATTGTTGGAGTGGGGTTACCTGAAATGGTCAAAGTCCCGCGTGAATAGTATCGTTAATCAAAAAATACAAGATGCATAATTGGGTGGTACTTCTCTTTGCTTTAGTGTTTCCAGTGACAGTTACTAACGCCCAGCCAACAGAGGTACAGGCGAAAAAGCTAACCGGTTACTTCTTCAGTGGTAGCGATGCCATGCTGAAAGACGGCCCTAATTGTTTTGTTATTTCCAGGCTACAGGAGTTCGAAAAATTGTTTGGCAAGGGTAGAGCGGACACGCCACATTTCAGCAAAGAATGGATGCTGGTACTGTTGATGCCCGCTACTAAAAAAGATATACAACTGGAGTTCAACCGCATATCTATGAAGGCGGGTACATTCGTTGAAGTCTATTGCGATTTCAATAAACTGCGTGGCAAAAATTTAACCTATGAAATTAATCCTATAGCGGTGTGTACCATACCACGATTCGAAAAAGTTAAGACCATCAACTTTTACGAAGAGCGCAAAAAAGGTTTGGAATTAGTGACTTCCGTAGAAGTAAAACGTTAGTTCTTTATTTCAGTCAGCGCCCCATCAGGATAACTGATGTCTTCCAGGTACAGGCCAAAACCCGGTACGCTGAAATCGGCCAGGGTGCAGTCTTTAGCTTCTATCACCTGCCTGAATTCAGCAATGCTCATTTTGTTGCGAGCCACTTGTAGCTGTGTACCCACCAGTCCGCGCACCATCCCCCGCAGGAAACGGTTGCCACGTACCACATAATGCAGTTCGTCGCCATGCACTTCCCAGTGTGAGTCGCTGAGGGTGCAGATGAAAGTCCTGCTTTGGGTATTGCGTTTGGAGAAACTCTCAAAATGGGTGTATTCAGGCAATATTGCTGCAGCCTCGTTCAGTAGTTGCCTGTCTATATGATAGGGGAAGAAATAAGCTCTTTGATATTTAAACGGGTCTTTGTGCCAATACAACCTGTACCTGTATTGCCTGCCTGTGGCTGCAAAACGGCAGTTCAGTTCCGGGTCGTTGGCGAGGTACATTTTGTTGATAGCTATCTGTGGTTGCAGTATCGCATTCATCTTGTACACGAAGTTGGTGGTCAGTTCTTGCTCCGTGTCAAAATGGTAGTAGTTGCAGAGTGCGTGTACACCCTCATCGGTCCTGCTGGCACCAAAAGAGGCAATTTCCGTTCTAAGTAGCGTGGACAGGGCTTTGTTGATGGCCAGTTNNAAAGCCAGTCCGTCGTACCTAATTTCCAGGAAATACCTTGCCATACCTTGTGTTCAGCCTGCAATAATACGCAATAACTACGGCATCATGCCTGTTTGGCCTTCTTCATACGTTTCTCTATTTGCCAGCCTACGAGTGCAAATGATACAGCCAGCACAAGGAAGAAAATACCTTTATTGGTCGTGTTCCAGAAGAACTCGAAATAGCGGCTGTACAGATTCAGCAGTACGAAGATGATGCCAAAGTCACGGGTAATATCATCCTGGTAGCGGATGCCGAGTATCAATGCAGCAATCGACACAATGGCCAGTACCGCTGAGTAACCTATCGCCTGCACCTGCCGCACCTGCTCCCATTCCTCCCATCGGCCGTAATTGCCGAATATGGAAATGCCCCACAGCCCGGTGAAGAATATGAGCAGCCCCAGCACATAGGTTTGCCTCTGCGAAAAGCGTAGTGATTGAATAGTGTTCTGCAAAAACGCAATACCAATGATGAACACGCCAAACAGGGTAAAACGCATGGGGTAGTTCATGCCAAGGAAAAGATTGCGATANNCCCATCAATGCCAGTATGCCCGCCAGCCATAGTGCACGCGATTTGAAAAAGCCGCTCAATGCAAACACAACAACTGCGATGGCAGCCAGCAGGCCGGTGTATTGCGGGCCGAAGCCAATGTCTTTGCAGTAGTACACCAGCCCTGATACTACGACCAATCCACCCAACACCATGTACACTTCGTACACCAGCGAGTTGATGGACTTGCGCTTGCGGGAGAGGTAAATGAACCACGCAAGCGCTATCAATGTGCAGGATATGGCAATGATTATATTACCTACATCGAAGTACTTACGTATCTTCTCCAGCAGCTTATCATCAATGAATATAGCCCCGAATGCCAGTAGCGTACAGGCTATGGCAATGATGAAGAAGTATTGGGCTATTTGCCCGTTCACTTTCTTTAGCGATATCGTATTACGCAGTTCGTCAGCCTTGTCCTTGGTGAGCAGTTCCTTGCTTTCCCATTCTGCCAGGGCCGATTCTATAAGTTCTTTTTCTTTCTTGTCCAGTTCCATACTGAAGGTGTTGGTTTGCTGTCTGCAAATATCAAGCCATTAGAACAATGAATATCTATTGGCCGTTCAGTGTCTTGAGTATAGCATCTCTACTGCCATTTCGATTGGTAAGTACTGCCAGTTCAAACCGGTTCATGTTCGTGGCCAGCTTTTCAAATTCTTCATCGGTCAGGTTGTTGAAGAAGTAAGCTAACTCTGTGGACTCACCGGTGGTAGTAGTAGCATATAGTGCTTTGGTCAATACCCAGGGTGTGGAGCCGCCTTTCATGCCGGCGTGTTTCAGCCATTGTTGATTGGCTGGGTTGTCCATCAGGCGCTCCATAACTACGTTTAGATGCTTTTGTGTAGTACTGTCAAAGTAGGTGCGGCTGTTGATTTTCTGCATCACAGATACATATTCTTTAACAGTAGATGCAGGGAGGCGGTCGCTCCATACTTTTTGTACGTTCAGTGGTAGAAATACTATACCTTTCTTGTACATGGCGTCAGCATTTATTTTGCTATGTTCGGCTGCGGATAAGGCACGGTATTCCTCCATGCTGAGTTTATCAAGATCAGCTACCTCTTTGCCATTGATAACACCCAGGCTGCTCACGAAGTAATACAACGAATCGTGATTGGTCAGTCCAAGAGAGTTGATGCGTTTGTTCACATTATCAACACCCAGCAGGCCCAGCAGGTATTCGGTATTGGCGTTGGAGCTGAAGTCTATCATGCCTTTGGCTACCTCCAGTAGCTGCACTTTACCATTCTGCACCCTGGTCATTGCTTTCATGTATTTCAGCCATTCGGGGTGTGCGTTGCCATCGGTATTGGGTATGAAGTACTTGTCCAGTTCGGCTGTATCTACCCATTGCATAGGATTGATTTTACCCTCTGCAGCCTGGTAAGCGTACTCAATAGCAATGATGATTTTAATCGTGCTGGCCAGTGGCATTTTACGGTCAGCATTTATAGCAGTCATCACTTTGCCGTTCTGAACCATGTATACGGCACTCTTATCCGGATGCTGCTTGATGAAATCTGCAATGATACTGTTATTCTGCGCAAACAGGTACGGCGATAGTACGCTGTATATCACAGTTAAAATGGGAGATATCAGTTTTAGCCTCATTCGTGCAATGATATTAGGTAAAGGGTAAAGTTACATTCTTTGTTTTATGTAACTATGCCCCTTCCGTGGGGACTTGAATAGATACAACTGTCCCTTTGCCCGTGGCTGAGTCCCATTCAATATTGCCTTTCAGGTAATGTATGCGTGTCTGCATGTTTTTAAGGCCTATACCTCCCGACTCTATTTTTGTGTCAAAGCCCTTGCCATTATCTTCTATGGTTATGCTTATTCCATCCTCGTCTTTTATCAGCGTAATATCCAGTTTGTTGGCCCCGGAATGTTTGATAACATTGTTCATGCATTCCTGTATTACCCTGTACAGCACAGATTCTACATTGGCAGGCAGGCGGTCGTTCATGCCATCGGTGTACAGAGTGACTTCTAAAGCGCGTTGGTCTATTTTCTGAATAAACTCCCTTATAGCGGATATTAGCCCTGCTTTCAATAAGGCATTGGGCATAATGTTGTGCGATACCGCACGTACTTCTTTACAACTGTCGTCTACCAATGCCAGTGCTTTATCGAAAGCCGCTTTTTTACCGACGTCTTCAAAGTTCAGTTCGTTCTCAATTAAAGAGAGGTTCATACGGGCAGCACTCATTAATTGCCCTACGCCATCGTGTAGGTCGCCGGCTATGCGTTGGCGTTCCTTTTCCTCGGCTTCCAGCACGGCCCGGGTAGCCTGTTCCTGTTCCTGCAATATAGCTTGTTGTAGCCTGGCATGCTGCACCAGCCTGTAGCGCCTGTAATACGAATAGCTGAGTAACACACCTAACAACAGCACACCGGATATGCCCGCTATTATGTAGTTCTTGCTTTTAAGCTCATATTTCTGCAGAGCTATTTGTTGTTCTTTCTTTTCTGTTTCGTATTTAGTTTGCAGTTCTGATACCTGTTTTGAAGTTTCTTCTGTCAGCAGAGAGTCATTGATAGACCGCGCCTGCCTGTAATATGCATAGGCAGACGATATATCGCCTTGCCACTCAGCTACAGTAGCACTCCATGAGAGCAGGTCAATCCGTTCTCTCCGGAGTTGTTCGTCCACTGCTATTTTATCAGCAGAGTCTGCATATATACGCCATCTTACAAAGTCTTTCATCTCACTATATACTCTTGCCAATTGGAAATAGGACATGTACATGCCATATTTATCATTGTTCCCCTTGTCATATTCAAGGCAGTTTTTGAGCGTGCTTATAGCATTGTGGTATTTCTTTTGCGCCCTGTATAGATCAGCCTTGTTTGATAAGACCGTTGCTAATGCGCGTTTGTCTTCTGACAGCATGGCGTATTTCTGTGCACTGTCATAATATTCTTCAACTTTAGGCCAGTCCAGCTTTTCAAGGTATATCGTACCAATATTGTTGTAAGTAAAGGATACTCGTGAATAATCACTGGATTTTATCGCCATGCTATTAGCTTTAACATAATACACCAATGCATCGTCCCAGCGCCGCATCTTTTTGTATGTAATTCCCAAAGCGTTAAATGCCGCTGCAAGCTTTTTCTCATCGCCTGTCAGTTCACAAAGCTTTAGCGCTTTGAGTTGGTAGGATATAGCCTGTTGATATTGACCACGATCTTTTAATACGTATGCTATATTCAAGTATGCCTCCGCCTCATTTTTCCTGTCCTTGTGTTTAAGGGCGTATTTTACGGCTGACTGAGCATATACAAGGGTAGTATCTCCCGACATATAACGGAAAGTATAAGCCAGTTCATTATATATGCCAGCCAGGTCCACCGGCTTTGCAATTTCCAGTTGATGCCGAAGGCTGTCTATAAACCGTTTCTTTTCCTGCCCTGGCACATCAATTGTCAGCATCAACAATGCTATCACACAAAATGCTCTGAACACGATATTGAACATCCTGTAATTTACGCTTTTACGAAAACAGCTATATCCGTACTAACGGGTAATTTCCCGGCAGGCTGAAACTGTAATCGCCACCTTGTTCATTCAAGGCGGTGATTACAGTTCTATTATTAAATTTATGGTTCGTCAAACACGACCAGTATAGAATTTTCATCCTCGTACACCGGGTATGTTCCTGCGTCAACATGTATATCTCCAATTGTATTGGGATCAGTATCATCAACGTTTTTGATGTCAAACCCTGAAGTGGTGTAATATCCTTGCGCCTCATAATGAAATTCTCCGTCTCTTGAGTAATATCCTTGTATGTCAGTACTTGTCATTGAACCTTTGTCAAGTGCTATGATAAGGGTAGAGCCGTCGTATCCTATTTCCCCTGTAGCTTCTCCACTTACAACTATATGTCCCGCTATATTATCTATATGCTGATACTGACAGTGGTCGTAAGAGGTTTGACACTGCCATACGCCAGGTTCTGTTTCCTCTCTTGTACCAAAACTGAACCAGGCTAATTGGCCTGAAAAAGCAATCGGCCCAATAGTGCGGACTAATGTCTGATGTTCTTTGGTGCTTACCATTGTTNNATTAACGCGAACCGGCCTTTTTGTTATTTCATCACCCCAAGGTGTGTATACTTAAAGCCTGCAAAATGCTTCAGCCCAAACCCAAATATTCTGTCGAAGGAGGCGTGGGCAAACAAGATGAGGCCGGATACCATGATATAATCTTCATGTAGCAGATATCCTGCAATGGCAACTGTTATAGCCAACCCCTTGTGATGGAAAATATTGTAGGTTATGGCACCGACTTTACGGTTGACCACGTAGCCCAGTATGCCTATGTCAGGACAGAAAAACAGGATAAGGTATAACCACCAGTCCAGGTTTATATCCGTCATACTTATGAGCAATATACCTGCGCTGGTCATAGCCAGTCCTTCTAATTGAATGATGCGTTTCATTGTACTTTGTCTTTTGTTAAAACAAAGGTCGGACGGAAATAAGAGCGCAGATTTGATATAAATCAAGAAATCACCCCAGCTGTTTTTTGCGCAAGCGGCTGAGTGTTTCGGGGGTCATGCNNTTGTATCGTTCTTCGGCGGTCATAAACAGGTGGCTGTTCACACGCTCCTCCAGTATGATAAAGCATTTGGCAATGAAAAGTTTCTCCAGCCTGTGCCAGTCGGGTAGGGTATTGCCGAGTGATTCGTAATCATTTCCTTCGATGGTATACAGGTCGCAATCGGTGAGCGCCTGCAGGTTCCAACGGGCGGGTGTATTAAAAATAAATGCAGCGAGGTCAGTAACGAAATACCCTTTGGTGGATATCCATTGTGTCACCTCCTTATCTTCTACAGTGGTGTATATTCTTATCAATCCTGATTGTATAAAACTCAGTTGGTTGCATTGCCTGCCTTGTTTCAGCAGGTAATCACCCTTTTTTACCTGCCTGAAATGGAACCTGGCAGCGATAGCAGCCAGGTCTTCGCTCTTTACTTCAAAATAAGATTGTATGTATTGCTGAAGGTCGGTCATGGTTATTTAATTGGATCTGCACGAACCGCGTTTAACCCGACTGCTGAAGTCGTTTTGTCAAAGTATATTGTAGCATCGTATATGTCAATTAATTTTTGTTTTCGATAATAAGACTTTTCCCATTTAGCCCAATAGATAGCACCTATTGATTTAGTTTTTATTTCGTTTGAAAGGAAGTTGCGAATAGAAGTATTTTGAGACGCGCTTGCATAATCCAGCAGGAATATGGGCACGTCAGTTTTGCTAAAATAATAATCTGTGGAATTTTTTAGGGTATTGTCAATTGTAAAAGTAACGACCTCGTATCGCGACACCATGTCTTTGTCAACATATTTGGCACGCCTTGCGCGAAAACTACCTGTATTAAAATCAAAGCCAATGGAGTAGTATGTGTCTCCATAAATTTTCTTTAGCCAGTACCCCATACTGTAATACCCATAGTTTGCAGCTACTTTGGATTTGTTAATATGTGCGTTGTGCGCCCAAATGACAATTTTATCAGTGCCATAAAAATCTGTAATCCATTTTATGTTCGCTGCCATACAACTATCACGGTAGTGAGGTCCGGACTGGGCATTTTCAATTGCTTGTACAAGTATTGACACATGTTGCAAATGTGATTTGTATTCAATTTCGCCTGACTTGTTTACAAAGTCCTTTTTATATGATAGGGCAAAGTTGTACAGATCTTGTAATTGTAGGAGGATATTGGCTTTCGTAGTGTTATTTAAAGAGTAAAGGTATCTTTTGTTGGAAGCTATTGAATCCAGCACTATTTTGTATTTACCATAGTCTATTTGTTGTTTGTCAAGCTGTGCCTTTATTTTTTTTGCGGCAACCATTCCTGTTTGCATATCGAAGCCAAGGAAATGGATTTTTTGTGTATCCGGTTTACCCTCATTAAAAATCCGCATCCACTTGATCATATCAAGCACTTCAATTGTATTCCACGTCCAGAAATATATTCCCCTAAGGGCTTGTTGCGGATCACCAATCCCGTAAAGGACATAGTCATTAATAGCCTCACATTCCGGCTGGTTTGCCTCAATTGCAAACAGCCTATAACCCATATTTTGAACCATGTATTTTAATAGACGATGTTTCATCTGGAAGAATTCTTTCGTACCATGAGTAGATTCCCCAAGGGCAATTACTGTTTTATCTTTCAATAGGTTTTCAAGAAAGACAAGATCATTGTCAGGACCAATAGGCTTGGGGGTGGTAATTGGGTAGGCATACTGTTTTATCGCACTTACAAGTTCTTTATTCTGTGCCGTTGATTGCAGTGCCAGCAACGTTGTCGTAGCTATAAGTATTATCAGACGTAGCATAGATTAAAAATAAAGAAAGCCCCGTGTTTTTTACACGAGGCTTGAAAATAAATTACTATAATCTAGNNGGCATGCTCCAGCGCACCCAGGTAGCGTTCTGCATCCAGGGCGGCCATACAACCACTTCCGGCTGCAGTTACGGCCTGGCGGTATATTTTATCTTGTACGTCGCCGCAGGCAAATACACCTTCTATATTTGTTTTAGAAGAGCCGGGTATGGTTTTAAGATAACCCGCCTCATCCATATCCAGTACTCCTTTGAAAAGGTCTGAATTAGGCTTGTGGCCAATTGCAACGAAGAATGCGCTGACCGGTATAGTGGTTTCTTCGTTAGTCTGGTTATTCGTAATAGTAACGCCGTTTACCTTGTTTTCGCCTAATACCTCTTTGGTTTCAGAGTTCCAGTAAATTTTAATGTTGGGCGTTTTTTTAACGCGCTCCTGCATCACCACGCTTGCACGCATTTCATCGCGGCGTACTATCATATGTACGTTGCTGCAAATTTTGGATAGGTACAGTGCTTCTTCAGCAGCAGTATCTCCCGCACCTACTATCGCTACTTCCTGGCCTTTGAAGAAGAAGCCATCGCATACCGCGCAGGCTGAAACTCCATGGCCATTCAGGCGCTGTTCAGATTCTATATTGAGCCATTTGGCGGATGCACCTGTCGCGATAATCAGTGCATCAGATTCTATCCATTTTTCTTCATCTATTTCTACGCGGAAAGGGCGCTTCGACAGGTCCACTTTTGTAGCGTACCCCCAGCGTATATCAGCACCCATGCGGGCAGCCTGTTTTTCAAAATCCACCATCATCTGCGGGCCCATAATACCTTCAGGGTAGCCTGGATAATTCTCTACATCAGTTGTAATGGTCAACTGGCCGCCCGGTTGCAGACCCTGGTACAATACAGGGTTTAAGCCTGCACGTGCCGCGTATATCGCAGCTGTATATCCCGCAGGGCCTGAGCCAATAATCAAACAATGTACTTTTTCTGTTTCAGCCATATATTATCATTCGTTAGAGTGCAAAAATGCAAAAAAAAATGCAGCCATGGGTTATAGCTATATAGATAAAAGTCTATTCTGCAACGATAGTATAGTATAATGCGCCATACCCGGCCCATACTCCCAATGCACCGTTGTTGATATTAGACTTTACCTGTATGGGTGTTGCGAACGGACTACCCAATGTGCCGAGGGCGTATTCATATGTACTCCAGAAATCATAGACCCTTTTATCTATTGCCGTCCATTTCAACCTGACTGTATCGCCCGGGTAGCAAACACCTAAAGAGTCGAAATCCATCGTTGCGGAACGCGGTTCGCCCAATGGGAATTCAGAATCGAACGCTGTTCCGTTTATAATTTCGTCATTGAACACAGAGTTGAGTGCAGGGTACATCGGTCCCCCGTTAAGTGAGGTATAGTACCGCAGGTAGTTGCCTGCTGTGTCCGGGTCCCTGAAGTAAACCCGTAATATACGGCTGTTCTGGTCAGGGTCAGGGCGTGCCGGAACAGTAGTCTGTATTGAGTCTACAGGAGTGGGAGTGGGTATTTTTGTTGTTGATTCGTAGGTTTTACCATCCACTATCACCGTAAGTGTATAATACTTTTCCAATTCCCCCAATATAAAAGAATCAACAGGAGGGAATACCGGATTAGAGAAATCTACAATGCTATAGTAGTAAAACTTGTTGCCATTGATACCAGTGTCCAGCGAATATTCTTTCAGTCGTACTCGTTTAGTGCCATTACTGACATAAACTTCTGCACCATGTACAGCGGTATTCTGCAAGGTTTCCAAGTCCAGTTTTTCGAAGTAGCCTATGGATTTGGTGAGTAATACTATGGGTGGCAGGTCGTTCTCAATACCACCTTCTATCACCAGTGTAGGTTCTCCCGTATCCAGGTTAATATTTACCTCCTTCTCGCAGGATATAAAGCCGAGCAGAGTACAAAACAAAACGGCAACACCTGCATATTTTAGAGTGTTGCCGTTGATATATCTTAGATGCATGTCCTGTCTTTGAATTAAACTACGAATGCAATTTAAGGGAAAAAACAGTGTCAGCCATTAGTTGCCATATACGTATTCACCATCGGGGGTGTATATTACCGGCAGAATCTTGTGGTTTCGTTCGAAGTAATCGTATTGGTATTTCAGGTTTACCCAGAATTTCTGCTTTTCATCTTCCATACCATATTCACGCCCCAGGAAGTTAAGCCCATTGCGGGTGAACTTAGTAGGGAATATGTGTACGGGGATATTTATCTGCCCACTTAGTTTAGCATTCAGGCAGGTGACATACAACTCTTCNNTGTATATATCTCCACCCGGCTTCTGTTTGTTGCTGAACAACAAATCGGAATAGTTGGGGTAGTTAATCAGCATAGACAGGTAGAAGTCACTACGAGGATTGAAGTCTTCTATAAAATAGAAGCCCTCGGGTACCTGTCGGTCACCTTCCCAACGTTTGGGACCCAATATGCCTGAAAGTGCGCATATCCTGTAGCTTTTCACCAGTTTATATTCATCGTTGCTGTTATCGCGCGCCCAAAGCTCCAGTTCGTTCTGTGCTTTGAACGAACGGATATATATATCCTTAGGTGGATAGCTCAGGCCTTTGTTGCGGAACATACGCTGTATGCTATCGTTAAACTTAGCATAGGCACCTGATACCCTGTTGAACGAAAACTGGAAATTGCGGAACGTCTTTAAATCGTCCTGTGCAAATGAGGGAACGGCAGCCATAAACACCAGGGGCAGCAAGGCTTTCAACAACT
>DINJ01000047.1:11444-11624 GCA_002423665.1 Bacteroidetes bacterium UBA5543
TAAAAATCAAGGTATTCTTCTATCTGTGATTTCTTTTTGCCTTCAGCCGGTTCGTTAATCGGGAATTTTACATAACCATTGCCGTTACTCATTACCTTACTCATCAGGGCGGAGTATTCAGTAGTGATTTGTTTATCGTCGAAAGTGAGGATGTTGGCAAAACCCATGACATCTTCATAC
>DINJ01000197.1 GCA_002423665.1 Bacteroidetes bacterium UBA5543
AAGTCATTCGGTAAAGACGGTAAGACCGTAATTGACTTTAAAATATCTAACCTGCTGAACGACAGGGTAGAGAAATTCTACCAGTCTTATAATGCCGACGATCAGATATTTGATAGCATCAACCCCGGCAGGTCATTCAGCCTGGGTGTCAGCCATAATTTTTAATAGTGTTTAATTTTTTGAGTAATAATGTGGTCGCCTTTTTAGGCGGCCTTTTTTATGTTATAACCTGCTTTCAAATTGACATTATAATGTTTTAACATTATTTGTTTCAACGATACATTATTTTTATTGACAGGTATCAGTTATTTGGGTTCATAATTAAACAATGGTATGAAATACATCCTTACCCTTTGTATAGCTTTGGCTGCATTCTATTCATCAATTGCGCAAACCGACACGCTAAATCTTGATTTTGAAATACCCGCCCAACATGCTCAACCCGCAGGATGGGGAATTGTGAACAATCGTACACCTGCGCAGCCTGCAGAAGAATATGCCGCCACACATCATTTGGACAGCAGCAGTGTACAAAACGGTCGCTACTCATATTTAGTAAATCTTTCTGGTGGTGAGAAAGAATGGTCGGGATGCGTCAACTCTGTACAACAGGTTTTCGATGCGAAATACGTTACGCTTAGTGGGTACCTGAAGACAGAAATAGAAGATGGATGGGCGGGGTTATGGTTGCGGTTAGACGGCCAGGCCGGGGAATCAATAGAATTTGATAACATGGCAGCCAAGCCGGTGAAAGGTGTTACAGGCTGGCAACAATACTCCATCAGGCTTGCTTACGACCCTGAGCGAGCCCGTCGTATTGTATTTGGTGCATTGCTGAATGGCAGAGGGAAGTTATGGGTAGATAACCTTTCCATACAGTTCGATGGTAAAAAAGATATTACAACCGCAAAAATCATTCAACCGGAAATTCTTCCTGCCGACTCGGATACAGATCATTATCAAGGCTCATCTTTCCACACGATTACAGTTTCGAGCACTGTAAAACGGCTGGCGAACCTGGGCATGATATGGGGATTTATCAAGTATCATCACCCGGCCGTACGTGAGGGGAAGCACAATATGGACGCTGAATTGTTCAGGATATTGGGCTGGGTGTTGACAGCAGATGATGACTCTTCTGCATATAAATTAATCGAGAACTGGGTAGATAAATTCGGGCAACCGCAACAGTGTAAGAAGTGCGTGAAAATCCGGGATAAAGACGAAGTAAAACTCATGCCTGATTATGGATACTTGTTTGATGAGAATAATTTACCGGCATCGTTACGGCGCAAACTGGAATATATAAGGGATAACCTGGAAGAAACGGACGAACACTATTACATAGCGCTCAACCAATATGTTGATAATGCTTCATTTTTGCATGAATATGCCTATCGTGATATGGCATATCCCGATGCAGGCATCAGGCTGCTGGCATTGTACCGTTACTGGAATATGGTGCAGTATTTCTTTCCCGACCGGCACCTCACTGATACAAGATGGAATGAGGTACTCGGTTTGTCAATCCCGGATTTTTGCCATGCGGCAGATTCTGCTGAGTATGCACTGGCATGCCTGAAGCTGATAGTAAGGCTGGATGACACGCATGCGGGCATGGGAGGTGATGCAGGTACTATAATATCTGAAATGATTGGCGACAAGTCGCCCCCGTTTATATGTAAATATGTGGAAGACCAGGTGGTTATCACACAGCTTTTTGATGATGTGTACACCGATGTCTGTAGCCAATTACAACGAGGTGATATAATAATAAAGATAGACGGTACAGATACAAAAAACCTTATAGAGAAATACCTGCCTTTGGTAAATGGTTCAAACTTCCCTGTAAAGATGCGCAATATGCTGAATCCCTATCGTAGTTGGTTGCTGAACAGCCATGACCGCAATATGGAACTTACAATAAAGCGGGATGACGTCGTCAAAAATGTCAGCATCAGCCGTTTTGTTTTAAACGATAGTCTTGCAAAACGTTTTTACAATGGATATGATTTTAAAGATGCCTGCAAGCTGTTAGATGGGAATATCGGCTACATACATATACGTAATTTTACTGACGAACTGGCTGATAGCGTTATGGAAGTATTAAAGGGCACTAAGGGCATTGTTCTTGATATGCGCGGTTATCCAAATTCAAGTATGGCATATGGACATGTGAACCGGTTTAAAGGAAAGAAATCACCTTTCGTGAAAATTACAACGCCTGATATTTCTATTCCGGGGTTGTTTAAAGTCACCGGCACATTGTCAACAGGTGGGAATAGTAAAAATGTATATGGAGGAAAACTGGTGATAATTGTAAATGAGATCACACAGAGTGCCGCCGAGTTCGCCACTATGTCTTTGCAAACGACTGATGGTGCGGTAGTTGTCGGTTGCACCACTTCAGGTGCTGATGGAAATATAGTCCGCTTAACATTACCGGGGGGCGTCACTACTATTTTTTCAGGTATTGGTTGCCTGTATCCCGACGGAGGAGAGTCGCAGCGGGTAGGTGTGAGGATTGATAAAGTTGTGGAGCCTACAATACAGGGTGTAAAAGAGTGCCGGGATGAGCAACTGGAAGCGGCGGTAAAGATTATTAACGGAGGGTAAAACCCTCTTTGTAATCCATCAACCGAGGTGGATATTTATAAGTTGATAAATACAATAAAATTATGTAAATTTACATTTAACAATGCCTGCTGAATAAGGAGGTGTCTACGCTCTTTGACATGAAAACAAAAGATGTATCAAGGACTTTTGAGTAATCATTTACAGCATTTTTGTCTCGCCTCTAAACAATCTGCAAATTGCGGAACAAAATATCTGTCCCCACCGGCGGGGATGTCTACATGCGGACGGGGGGGAATACTCGCGGTGTACAATCCTGTCCGGAGGGCGAGCTACATGCCATGGTGTACACTCGTTCGGGGCACAAAACAACTCTGGCGGCGAATCCGCACATTCCCGGAACAAAATACGACAATGATTATCAATGGATTAGATNNCAGGCATCATTTTGGAACAAAATCAACTTGTTGGCAGATGGGTTTGATTTGCGATAGGCCGGAACCCCAAGCTGTTATGTTTGGTACACCGCAGAATTTTCCGGAAAATGGCAACACTTTGGCAACACTTGAGTAGAAAACTCCCGGCTGGTTGTCCCAATAGTTATCTGCATAATAGTCCTGTTCCCGATGGACAAAAAATTAAGGCAGCCAACCGGCTGCCTTAATGAGTGTGTGCTTTACTATAATATCATTTAACGTACCCTGCCGCTCTTCAGGAAAGCGGGGCAGTTAGCTTGCCAGTAGTCGCGCAGGTTGCCCACGGCATCCATGTATACTGTTACAGTCAGGCTGCCAAACCAGTACAGGTCATTGCTCTTGCTGTCGCCACGCTGGTAGCGGTAGTCGGGGTAGTTACCATCCCATCCGGCCTTTTCGTCTGTACGAAAGGAGTAGTTAACAGCTTCCTGGCCGCGGTACTCTTTCAGCACATCCATGTTCACATAAGACTTGCTTACGTCGTCCAGGTAGTCTGTATTAGTATACCGGAAACCGATTTCCGGCGTTATCATCAATGTTTTGCCCAGGAAGAACTTCAGACCACCACCTACGGGGAATGATGTACTCACCAGCTTGTATTCTTTACGGTCAGGATATAAAGGGATATTCTGGCCTTCTGTACCCAGCGGGCGCAGATATACTTTCTGGCCTTGTGAGCCGAATGTATAAGGATTGAAGCGGAACACCGCGATGCCTAAGAAGGCATAAGGTGTAAACTTCATGCGGTCTTTCTCTATCGGCAACAGGTTGAATTCAAATCCACCATGAAACTCCAATAGGTTCGACCTGAAACTCAGGTTACGTTCAACACGTGCCGGTATGCGCGACAGGCTGTCGAACGCGCCAACATTGGTATATGCCACGCCAAAACGCAGGCCCACATGGGGATTCATGAAATATTTATACATGATACCACCCATTGCATGGGTGCCATTGTCAGGAAATAGTTCAGGTTGCAGGTCGCCGTAGTAACTGCTTATGCCCGCAGAAAATCCAAACTCGTGATGCTGTTGTGCAGAAGACACCAACGGCAGTAACAAAGCTAAGCTGAGTATAATACGTTTCAAAACGGTATTGTTTTAATTACGAGATAATGCGAAAGATAAAAACAATTTTTCAAAAACAAAATAGACTGTTAAAAGACTAATAAGATTTTATTCCTATTGCATATGTATTTATTATATTTGTACTGAGTTATCTTGTATTTAATTAATGCGTTTTTGCCGGATTGTGTCATCTTATAGTGATTACAGGGAGGTATCTGACAAAATAGTATTTTTGCCAGCCTTATATTAATAGATACAATGGACTTGATAGCAGACTTACGAGCGAGAAACCTGGTGCAGGATATTATGCCGGGGTTGGAAGAGCAACTGGCAAAAGAAATAACATCGGGCTACGTGGGTTTCGACCCTACGGCCGACAGCTTGCATGTGGGCAGTATGTTGCAGATAACCCTGCTGATGCGCCTGCAACGGGCGGGCCATAAGCCTTATGCCCTGCTGGGTGGTGCTACGGGAATGATTGGCGACCCCTCCGGTAAGTCGGCAGAGCGTAACCTGCTGGATAATGATACCCTGCAAAAGAATATAGCGGGTATACGTAAGCAACTCGAGAAGTTCCTGGACTTTAGCGATGACAAGCCCAATGGTGCGGTAATGGNNACTGGCTGAAAGATTACTCTTTCCTGGAGTTTATACGCGACGTGGGCAAACATATCACGGTAGGATATATGATGGCAAAAGACTCTGTGCAGAAGAGACTGGAAACGGGATTGTCTTTTACCGAGTTCTCTTACCAGCTCATACAGGCATACGACTTTTACTTTCTGAATGCCAACCACAATGTAAAACTACAGTTTGGCGGCGCCGACCAGTGGGGCAATATCACTACCGGTACAGAGTTGGTGCGCCGCAAGGGGGGCAGCGATGCATGGGGCTTTACCAGCCCGCTGATAACCAAGGCCGACGGCAGTAAGTTTGGCAAAACGGAGAGTGGTAATATCTGGCTGGACCCGGCCCGTACTTCGCCTTACCTGTTCTACCAGTTCTGGATGAAGCAACCTGACGAAGAGGCTGAAAAGCTGTCTTATATATTCTCTTTCCGTCCTGTAGAGGAAATACAGGCGCTGATAGAAGAGCACAAAACCGCACCTCACCTGCGCAAGCTGCAAAAGGCACTCGCCGAAGAACTTACTATCCTGGTACATAGCGCCGAAGACCTGGCTTTTGCGCAGCAGGCATCAGATATACTGTTCAGCAAGGGCAATGAAGCTGTTGACGTGTTGAAATCTTTCAGCGAACAGCAACTACTGGAGGTGATGGATGGCGTGCCGCAGGTTGAAGCTGCTAAAGCAGTATTAGATGGCGAAGGGGCTGATATACTCACTTTCCTGGCCGATAGCGGTGTATTCCCCTCGAAANNCGCAAGATGCTGCAAAACGGCGGGTTGAGTGTCAACAAAGAAAAGGTGACTGAGCTTGACTTTAAATTGACAACTGCCCATCTGCTCAATGGCAAATACATATTGGTGCAAAAAGGCAAGTCGAACTATACCCTGGCGATATTCAATTAGTGGTATAGCTCATTTATCTTAAATTTGAAGGGCATGTCGTCCCGGAGAGTAAAAAGCCTGGTATTGTTGCTGGTGGTGGTAGCTATTGCCCTGCCGGCTTTTTTTTGCAACAGTCCTGAAAAGAAGGCTGCCGATGCTGAACACAGCTCCGCCTGGCGGAACGTCTATGATACCAGTGTGCAATATGTTGGTATGCAGAAGTGCCGCACCTGTCATGAGGCGGTCTACCAGACATATATACAAACAGGCATGGGCCAGTCCTGGGACTATGCAACCAAACAGAAGTCAGCAGCTGACTACAGCCCCGGCCATACGCTGGTGTACGATAAGCAACTGGATTTTTACTATCATCCGTTCTGGCAGGGAGACAGCCTGTATGTCAGGGAGTTCAGGCTGGAGGGGGAAGACACTGTACACAACCTGCTGCAAAGAATAGACTACGTAGTTGGTTCGGGCCAGCATACGAATTCACATATTTTTGTAACGAACGGATATGCTTACCAGGCACCCATTACTTACTATACACAAAAGGGTACATGGGACCTGGCNNCTGGAGTGTAGGAGCTGCCACAACGGCCTGCCTGAGTTTGTGCACAACAGCCAGAACAAATACCTGAACATTAAACAGGGTATTGACTGCGAACGCTGCCACGGCCCGGGCAGCCTGCATGTACAGGAAAAAGAAGCGGGTAATATAGTAGATACTTCCAAGGCCCCAGACTATACGATTGTGAACCCGCGGCGCCTTTCCACTGATTTGCAGAATAACATATGCCAGCGTTGCCACTTGCAAGGTATTGCCGTGCTGAATGATGGTAAAACCTTCTTCGACTTCCGGCCCGGTATGAAGTTGTCTGAAGTGATGAATGTATTTATGCCGGGCTACCAGGGTGGTGAGGATAAAATGATCATGGCATCGCATGTAGAGAGGATGAAGAGAAGCGAATGTTATGTCAATTCAGGCAAGATGAGTTGTATTACTTGTCACAACCCGCACGTGAGCGTGAAGTTTACGCCCAACAGCCAATACATTAACGCATGTAACAGATGTCATAGTGGTGCCGACGATGTGCTGTGCAGCGAAACTGAACAGCAGCGTATGTTGAAAGACAATAACTGTATTACTTGTCATATGCCCAAGAACGGCAGTATAGATATTCCCCACGTAGCCGTGACCGACCACTACATACGCAAGCGCCCGGTGGCTAAAAGGGAAACTGACGAGATAACCGCCTTCCTGGGTATTGTATGTTATAACAACGACAGCGTGGATGCAATAACCAAGGCTCGCGGCTTCATGGAGTTTTATGAGCGGTACAATCCTAATAAGGGTTTGCTGGATTCAGCGCTTACTTACCTCAGCAAAGACAAAGAGCGCGAAGCCAATGAAAAACAGAACAGGGATTATATACGCATCTACTTTCTGCTGAACAACTATAATAAGGTAATTGAGTTCGTGCAGACACTAAAGCCTGAACAGTTGAACGACGCATGGGCTGCCTACCGTATTGGCGAAGCTTATACACAAACAGGTAAACCCGCCGAAGCAGCGCCCTGGTACAAACGTGCTGTTGCTATATGGCCTTATGCATTAGACTTCCAGAATAAGTACGGGTCGTGCCTGCTGGCGATGAACAATATGCCTGAAGCTAAAAAGGCATTTCAATTCATAATAGATGAAAACCCGAAGTACGCTACTGCACATACTAACCTGGGTTTTATATACATGCAGGAAGGCAACAATGCTATGGCATACGACCATCTCAGTAAAGCATTGCTATACGAGCCGGATAATAAGCAGGCATTAATCAACATGGCAGTATGGTACCACAACAACCGTCTGGATAATATGGCGAAGAAAACCCTGCTGCACCTGGTAAAGAAGTACCCGGATAATGAGCAGGCTAAGGCTATGTTGGCAGACCTTACTATGTAAATATTTTCACCTCCTTTTTCTGAATTGCTTATATATTTGCGCTACTAAAAAACCAAATCCGAATGATTAAGAAACTGATTACCCTGATGATTACCGTTGCCTCATTCGCAACCAATAGTTCCGCCCGCAACCCTTATGACTTTCGCTCTTGCCCGAAATTTTATGTAGGTATCAGCACAGGTTTAGAAAACCAGTCGGGTGTATTAGGCCCTAATTTTGACATCCCGCTTTTGCCGAGGTTGTCGTTTGGTGTGGGTGCGGGCAGAAGTACCTGGGGTTTTAAAGGATACTCTGAAGCCAGGGTCTACCTGGGCGAATGTAACCGCAGTTTAGCACTTGGAGGTGGGGTGACATATAACACCGGAATCAAGAACTATACAACCTTGTTGCCTACCACGGGTGGTGACGCATATGTTGATTTCGAGTTGCACCCATCCCTCAATGCATTTGCCAGCATCTATTATTTCTTCAACCTGGGTAGGGATGGGGACCATAGATTCTATTTACAGTCAGGGTACTCCTACCCCATAAGTACAGATGTATACACTATAGAGTCCAACCACGTGCTTACCGCCGATGGCGAAACCGTCATGCAAGTACTCAAGCCGGGAGGCATAATATTTGCATTGGGCTTCTCATTTGGTTTTGGGGGCTAATTAAATCTGTAATGGATAAAGAACCTCTGCCTGAGGAAACCNNAGCTATGTTCAGGTGGAAAATTGATATATCGCCTTTCCCGGGGGTGGGAGTACTTTCTGTATAGTCTTGCCCGTCTACCTCTACCCGGCGTACAATATAGTCTTCAGTTTTGCCTTGCCCGTATCCTGCTAACAGGTCAACTGCGGCATAGAGGTAAACAGTTTTGAAGAAGTGACGTTGCATTTCTACGCCACCACCCGCAAAAGCCATA
>DINJ01000007.1 GCA_002423665.1 Bacteroidetes bacterium UBA5543
GATTTCCCAACTGGTGGTATTATCTACGGAATGGAGGGTATCAAACAGGGTATGCATACAGGCAGGGGCAGGGTGGTACTGCGTGGTAAGGTAAACGTAGAAACTTTGAAGGGCAACAGGGAGCAAATCGTTATTTCAGAAGTTCCTTACCAGGTGAGCAGGGATGCATTGGCTGAGAAAATCGGTAACCTGGTTAACAACAAAGTAATAGAGGGTATCACCCATGTAGCGAACGAATCGAACAAAGAAGGTACACGTATTGTGGTAGAGTTGCGTCGTGATGCGGTAGCCCAGGTGGTCATCAACAACCTGTATAAATACAGCGAACTACAGACGTCTTATGGTATCAACAACGTGGCGCTTGTTAATGGCCGTCCACGAACATTGAATATAAAGGACCTCGTATCTGAGTTCGTGCATTTCCGTCATGAGGTGGTGGTGCGCCGTACTCAGTTTGAACTTCGCGAGGCGGAAAAGCGTGCTCATATATTAGAGGGTTACTTGNNCGATACGCAGTTCGGTTAACCCGGAAGAAGCTAAAACAGGGCTTATAGAGAAGTTCGGAATGAGTGAGATACAGGCAAAGGCTGTATTGGAACTGAGGTTGCAGCGCCTGACGGGTATGGAGCGTGATAAGATACGCGAAGAGCATGCAGAAATCATGAAGCTGATAGCCCACCTGAAAGAAATATTGGGCAACGAAGATTTGCGTTACCAGATAATCAAAGATGAACTGCTGGATGTGCAAAAGAGATTTGGCGACGAGCGTAAATCGGAGATACAATACCTGGCCAATGAAATGAGCATAGAAGACCTGATAGAGGAAGAAGATGTAGTGATTACTGTCTCTCACTTAGGTTATATTAAGCGTACATCTGCTGCTGAATACCGTGCACAACGCCGTGGCGGCCGTGGCGCTAAAGGCAGCAGCACACGCCAGGAAGATTATATTGAACATTTGTTTGTTGCCTCAACGCACCATACGTTGTTGTTCTTTACTGAAAAGGGACGCTGCTATTGGTTGAAGGTTTATGAAATTCCGGAGGCTGATAGGTCGGCAAAAGGACGTGCTATACAAAACCTGATACAGATACCGCCAGATGATAAAATACGTACAGTAGTAGACATTGCTAAGCTGGAAGACAAAGAAACACTGGAAGGCAGGTATATAGTATTATGTACCAAGAAGGGCATCATTAAAAAGACAAAACTGGAAGACTTCAGCCGTCCGCGCCAGAGTGGTGTAAATGCCATAACGATAGTAGATGGTGACGAATTACTGGATGTAGCCATCACCGATGGCAACAGTTATATTATGATGGCTGTAGCATCGGGCAGGGCTATTTGCTTTGAAGAGGAAAAGGTAAGGCCTACAGGCAGAGGGGCAATAGGCGTATCGGGTATTGATCTGGATGATGAAAATGATAAAGTGGTAGGTATGATTTGCCTGTCGCGCAATGATGATTCAAGGCAGGTATTAGTGGTATCTGAAAAAGGATTGGGTAAGCGTACTCCATTTGCCGAACAAAATGAAGCCGGTGAATGGGAAACTACTTACCGTATTACCAACCGCGGCGGTAAAGGTGTTAAGACCATCAACATAACAGAAAAAACAGGAGCGCTTGTTGGCCTGTTGGCAGTTGAAGAGAAAGACGATTTGATGATTACCTGCAAGTCCGGTATTACTATCAGGATGCGCGTGGAAGATATCAGAGAAGCAGGCCGAGCTACGCAAGGTGTCAAACTCATTAACATAGATGATGGTGATGAAATAGCTGCCATAGCCCGGATAGAAGAGCAAGAGGAAGATGAAGTGGAAGATGGTGAAACTGAAACTGCTACCGAAGAGTAAAATAAGAGCTGCTCAACTTCTAAATAGTGTTAGTTGGCTACTGATTATGAATGAATTTTATAAAGCAAAGTAAGAATAAATGAAAAAGTTACTATTGGCATTTGCAGCATTGCTGGTTATTACCGTAAGCTATGCTCAGAAAAAAAATATACAATCAGCCAGCAACAGCCTGAGGAATAAAGAGTATAAGGATGCTGTTGAATTTATTGAGCAAGCTATACAAGATCCAACAACTAAAAATGACCCAAAGGCATGGATGACAAGGGCACAGATTTATGCAGCAATGGACCAGGATCCAGGGTATGCTGATCAGAAATATTACAAGCAGGCGCTTGAGTCTTACCTGAAAGTAGTAGAACTGAAACCAACATACGAAACAGAACAGGTGAACCAGGGATTATTGTATTATGCCTTTAAATCTTACAATAATTCAGTGATTGCATATAATAAGAAGCAATGGGATGATGCGTTTAATAACGCGAAAGGTGCCCTGGATATTTACGATCTGCAAGGTGGAAAACGATTTGCAGGCAACAAGGGTTTTGATACAGTCGCTGCAGCTGCAATGGTAATTGAAGCGTATAGCGCATTTTATGGTGAGCAGGTAGAAAAAGCGATACCTGTGTTGGAAAAACTGAAAGATAACCCAATTGAAGGTAATGCAAACATATACCTGGTGATAGCAGATGCGTATAAGAAATTGGGTAAGCAAGACAAAGAACAGGCTATTATTGAAGAAGCAAGGAAGCGTTTCCCTAATAACCCTAATGTGAAGAACGAAGAACTAAACTTTTACATGCGTACAAACCAGCAGGACAAATTGCTGCAAAAGCTACAGGCTGCTGTTGCTGAAGAACCTGAAAATGCACTGTATCAATACAACCTGGCTAATGCTTATACGAATATGGCATTCCCTAAAGATGGGGCCAAGCCGGCTAATGTTGAAGAATTGATAGCTAAAGCTGAAGCTGGTTTTACCAAGGCGCTTGCCCTAGAGCCTGAGAACTTGGGCTATCATTATGATATGGGTGTTCTTTATTTCAACCAGGCTACTACTTTGACAGATCAGATGAATAATATTTCGGGCACTACCGCTGAGGATAATAAAAAGTGGGATGCACTGAACGCTCAGAGAAATGTGTATTTTGATAAGGCCTTCCCTCACCTGGAGAAGATAGCTGTATCCCTGGAACCTAAAATGAAAGAATTGGATGCTGATAATATGTTTATTTATCAATCGTCATTAGCCGCTATGAGCCAGATATATGCTTTGCAGAATAAGATGGATAAGGTGGCTGAAATAAAGAAAAAAANNAGAGCAAGAAGGTTTCTTCAGGCAAAATGTAAAATGAAATATCAATCAATATAAAAATTCAAGAATTGGCCCAGATACAAAAATTAGATTTAGTAAAGTTTGCACCAAGGAATGGTGAGGGCTTTTACGATACCTGCAAGAAAAGGATTGACTCCTACTTCGCAGAACATAAAATTGACCAGCATGCTAACGCATCCATGGTAACAAAAACCGTGTTGATACTGTTAATGTACCTGGTGCCCTATGCGGTAATGGTATCAGGCGTGTTTGTCGGTAATACTTTCGCCTTCCTGGCTACCTGGGTATTTATGGGCCTGGGTATGGTAGGGGTGGGATGTTCCATTATGCACGATTCCAATCATGGTTCTTACTCCAACAATAAAACCCTGAACAAACTGCTGGGTAAGGTTATTGTGTTGGTAGGAGGCTATCATGTTACTTGGAAGATTCAGCATAACATCCTTCACCATACTTATACCAATATCGAAGGCCTGGACCACGATATAGACGCCGGTGTATTCCTGCGTTTTTCGCCCAACTCAAAATGGTACAGTATGCATAGGTTCCAGTTTTTGTATGCATGGTTGCTGTATGGCTTGCTGACATTGCAATGGGCAACTATTAAAGACTTCAGACAGATATACAATTACCATAAGTTGGACTTGCTGAAAAAAGAAAAAAAGACTTTGANNTCAACTGGCGCACGTGATGGAAGATTGTACATTCCCTAATCCGGATGATAGCAGGAAGATGGAAAACAACTGGGCAGTACACCAACTGATGACAACAGCTAACTTCTCTGCAAAGAGTGTAATTATGTCATGGTTTATAGGTGGACTAAACAGGCAAATTGAACATCACTTATTTCCGCATATTTGTCATGTGCACTATAAGAATATAGCCCCGATAGTGAAGCAGACTGCTCATGAATACAATTTGCCTTACCACGAGCAAAAGACTTTTATGGACGCATTGTATGTTCACGGTAAAATGTTGTTCAAACTGGGGAGAAAATAGCATTTAACATAGTGTTGTATTTTTAATATTGGCGGAATATCCATATATTTACGTAAAGCATATTATTCATACACACAATTTTTTAAAAAAGTGGAAGGTCAAAAATTAACAGGAACTGTAAAGTTCTTTAATGAGTCCAAAGGATTTGGGTTCATCAAGCATGATAATTCTAATGAAGAAACGTTCG
>DINJ01000049.1:0-285 GCA_002423665.1 Bacteroidetes bacterium UBA5543
ATGAATGGCAACCCAAGGACAAGGTGGAGTATGTAAACAACGCTCCTTATACCTACATCAGGCAGGCGACTACATATGCGGTGACCGGATTTGACCAACACGGCTGTTCGTCAACAGACAGTATCAGCTATAGCGATATTGAGCAATGCTGTACATTTTCATACCCAACCGCATTCACACCCAATAATGACGGCATTAACGACGGCTGGCACCCAGTGACATATGGCAATATGGACTTTTACCTGCTGAGCGTATACAACCGCTGGGGGCAGAGGGTGTACGTAT
>DINJ01000049.1:469-5907 GCA_002423665.1 Bacteroidetes bacterium UBA5543
AAGCGTGCCAGCCAGCAATTATGAGGTATTCAGGGATGCGCTGTACGCAGCCGCCCCCGAATTGAATGGCATACGCATGAACATAGCCGTAGATGACGACGGCAAATCGTTCTGGGTATTGAGGCTGAAAGTACGTAACAAGATAGTAGCAGACGGTATAGACGACCCCACATTTGACATGGGCAAGAAAGGCAAATACCTGAAAGCTAAAGAATATAATGAACTTAGCGCCGACCCTGAGACAATAATTGTAGATATGCGCAACCACTACGAGTATGAAGTGGGGCATTTTGAAAACGCCATAGAAGTACCGTCGGACACCTTCCGCGAGCAACTACCTATGGCGGTGGATATGTTGCAGGATCAAAAAGACAAAAACATCATCATGTACTGTACGGGTGGTATACGCTGCGAGAAGGCCAGTGCTTATATGCTACACAATGGCTTTAAGAATGTCTTTCACGTAGAGGGTGGTATTATAGAATACGCACGCAAAGCTAAAGAACAAGGGTTGCCTGTGAAATTCATTGGCAAGAACTTTGTATTTGATGAGCGACTGGGCGAACGGATAACNNGCCGAAAAGCTGCAAGGATGCTGTAGTGAAGACTGTAAAGAGGAATACAACCTACCTGCTGAAGAACAGCGTGCACGCCGCGCAGGCAGGGAAAATGGAATCAAAATATTCAACAAGTCGAAAGATCACCCGTTACGCAAACATAGGGAGCAGTGGAAGGTTGAACGACAAGGATAAGTAAAAATGAAACGTCTCCTCAGGATATCATTCGGCTTGATTGTAGCTCAATACGCATTGGTATATGGAGCCTTGCTATTAAGCAAGCTTGGAGTAGATATTGGCGTATGGGGCAGTTCGTTTCTGTCGCTAATACCAAGCCTATGTGGTCTTATCGGTATGTTAGCAACTCCATTACTCTCCTATATTTATTACAGGAAATATAAAAAGCTAGAGAAAGAGTTTGTCATCTATCTGTTGATTACGTTGTGTATATGGGCGCTGTACCTGTTTTTCTTAATGACATATTCAGGCATTGGTAAAAACGGTCTGTTCTGATGGTTTGGATAAAAGCATAGGAGCAGTAGAACAACCGGATAATAATAAATATTACTAATTTTGTTACGAATAACACCACCATACAATGACGGAAAGAGAGTTCCTGGAACTGAAAGTGTTTCATGACCTGAAAAACCTGAACCAAGGTTACGACCATGACAGCATATGGCATTTTAACGCCGATGACTTTAAAAAAGTGATGGACAGGGCTGAAGACCTGAACCTGCAACTGCTGGGTATTGAGTGCTGGGAAAAAGAAGAAGAAAAGTTCACCAAGTATTACGAGGATTATAAAATAGACAGGTGGCACAGAAAAGCTTTTGATGAGTTGGTAGAAAATNNCCTGCATCTATACCGCTACATTTGACGTACCTGCCTATTTATTAAAGGAATATCCTAAAGATTAGTAACAGAAAATAATGCCTGAAACACAGAAGAACAATCCGCTACATGGCATAACGCTGCTGATGATGCTCGAACAACTGCACGCCCGCTACGGTTGGGAGGAGTTGGGCAGGCGTATCAATATCCGCTGCTTTCAGTACGACCCGAGTATAAAGTCGAGCCTTACTTTTTTACGCAAAACACCTTGGGCGAGGAAGGAAGTAGAGGACTTGTATTTGCTGATGATATCCTGACAAACAAATTACAATACCTTTCGTGGAATATGGTTGGTAGCGGCGTTTAAATAATAAACGCTGAATTATGGAAACCAACAAAATCTTACAGGCTGATTATTTAGACATCCTCTTTGATAACCGCAACAAGCAGTACGGCAGCTATGCACTGAGGAAAAATGAAGATCGCAGGTTGATACAGTCATTCCTGCTGCTGGCGGGGTTGATACTCTCGTTTGGTATATGGACTTTTATAGGCACGGACAAAGCACAGACTTTAATTGAAGAGTATGATATACCTGTTATAGTTACGAAAATCATCATACCAACGATAGAACCACCTGTACCGGAAACGCCACCCACTCCACCCGAACNNACTGTAGCGCCACTACCTGTAGATAGTTTTACCGGCAGGGAATCAGGGCCCTCTACTAATGCAGGTACACCCGGTGGTACAGCCATAGCTACTACCAGTGAACCCGGAACAGGTACAGCACCTGCTGCCCCACCCGCACCTGTGATAGTGGACTACAGTGAGGTGATGCCCGCATTTGACGGCGATTTATATGCCTTCCTGAATAAGACATTAAAATATCCCAGGCAGGCAGTGCTATCAGGCGTAGAGGGCCGTGTAGTAGTGCAGTTTATTGTGAACGAAGATGCCCGCATCAGCAATGCAAAGGTAGTGCGCGGTATAGGTGGCGGCTGTGACGAAGAAGCGCTGCGTGTGGTGAACGCCATGCCTGCATGGAAGCCCGGAATGCACAATGGTAAGACCGTGAAGGTGAATTATAAACTACCGGTTAGTTTTAAGCTGCAATGACTTTATCATTTCCTTGACAAAAAACTTACATTTTGTACTATGCTTTTTGCACGGTTATTGCGTCTATACTATTAAAGAGTGGATTATGGAAAGGGATATGATTATATGGACTCAATACAATTTATTTCGGGATGCGTACAGGTGGTTCAGCATTTGGACACGCCCCGCAGAATTTCAACCCATGCCTATACTTGTTATGTAACAGCAGGAAATGTATTCGTAGTTTTGAGGGCTGATGCTGCCCGTAAGGATTCAAAACGAAGAAATGCTGCTGTTGCCTGAAAAGGCGATACTATGGGTTGCGCAGAAAACAATTATCGTATCGGACCTGCACTGGGGCAAGGCCGCCCACTTCCGCAAAAACNNGCATAGCGATTCCCGCACAGGTGCAACATGCTGACGAAGCCAGGCTGTCGGCATTGGTCAACAACCACAAGGTTGAAAGGCTGATAGTAGCAGGAGATATGTTTCACAGTACACAGAATAAAGACACGGACAACTTCAGCCATTGGCGCTCCAAACATGCACAACTGCATATAGACCTTGTGCTGGGTAATCATGATATACTGGAAGAAACAAGCTACACTTCAAATAACATTACCATACATAAGCAGGTATTAGATACAGGCACATTCCTGGTAAGTCATGATGAACTGGAAGCACCTGAAAAATTTTATATGCATGGCCATATACACCCCGCCGTGAGCCTGAGCGGCAAAGGGAGAACAAGTGTAAAATTACCCTGCTACTGCATGGACGATGAAAAGCTGATTCTCCCATCTTTCGGCAATTTTACAGGCAGTCATAAGATAGATCCGCGCGGTTACAACCATATATACGTAATAGCTGAAGACGAAGTAATACAATGGGTGTAACATGCTGTAAATTTCCATATGTAATATATTGGTGTTTTATTCCTTGTTCTGACAGATAATTTCCCGGTTTATTTGTTAGTTTTGCACCCTAATTTTTTCAAAAACATGCAATCTGTTTTCCAACACATGCAGCAACTGGAGCACGANNGCGGTAATAATAGGCGATGCCTCAAAAATCAAATCGGAAGCATTGTGGCGCAGGTACGGTAAATTCGTCAATAGCCTGAACGGTAAGTACATTACCGCTGAAGACGTGAACACATCGGCCCGCGATATGGAGTATATAGCTATGGAAACTGAACATGTAACAGGTGTACCTGAATACATGGGTGGTAGTGGCGACCCTTCTCCTTTTACGGCCTACGGTGTATTCGTAGGTATGAAAGCTTCTGCTAAAAAAGCATGGGGCCACGATGACCTGAGCGGCAAAAAAGTGCTGGTACAAGGTGTAGGCCACGTAGGACAATACCTGGTAGGCCACCTGGTAGAAGCAGGTGCTGAGGTGTTTATAGCCGACATCAGCGAAGTGAAATTGAAAGAAACTACGGATAAATTCCAGAAGGTGAAGGTGATCAACAACAACGACATCTTNNACGGTCCCCTGCTGATAGAAAAAGGCATATTGTACGCACCCGACTTCCTGATAAACGCAGGCGGATTGGTGAATATAAGTGCTGAACTGGATGGCTATAACCGCGAGCGTGTAATGGGCCAGGTTGAGCAGATATACGACCGTACGCTGGAAATCTTCCACCTGAGCGAAACAGAAAAAATCCACACGCAAGCAGCTGCTATGAAGATAGCACAGCGCAGGATTGATGCTATTGCCAGTGTAAACTCAAGGTTGTAATTAGCTGAAATTTATATAACTACAAAGCCCCCTGAACGGGGGCTTTGTTATGTTCGATAAATCCGTGGAATTAGTCCTTATTGCGGCGGATGAGTTTTTGCAGGGTTTCAACCGCGTCAAGCGTTGATGTTTCAAATGAGCCTGCTGCACGTTGTACAAAGTGGTCATTACCCGGTACTTCCAACCGTATATCGCAATGATGGTTGTCCGTAGCCGATTGGCCTTTTTGTAAGGTTACGCGTGCGCGTATTACATGGTCATCCATGCGCTCTATCTTCTGCAATTTCTCTTTTACGTATGTTTCCAGTTCTTCTCCGGCCGTAAATCCTAATGATTGAATGATAATATCCATTGTTATTGTTTTACTGTCTGATAAAGTTACCTATAAGGGTGTTAATAAAAACTGATAATTGTCACAATACCTCCTGTATGGCTTTGGTCAATTTTTCCTCTGTTTCGGGCCCGTAGCCAACAAAACTCGCGTGTACTTTTCCTGCTTTGTCAATAATATAAAATGTGGGATNNTGTGGGATAGACTCGTACATTATACAACTTAGATATTTCAACCTCGGTCATGTAGATGGGATATTTTATAGGATTGTTCTCTAAAAACTTCGGCATTCTATCAATCCTATCCATATCAAAAGGGTTGATACCGAACACTTGGAACCCTTTGTCTTTATGCTCTTCATACAGCTTTTCAATAGTAGGTATAGCCTGTATGCAGGGGAAACAGGACATGTACCAGAAGTCAAGCAACGTCACTTTACCCTTGAAATCAACTTCCAGTTCGTTCATATCTTCCTGGTAATGCTGACCTTTAATAGCGGGAGCGTCAACGCCTTTGGCCAGTAATGGTGGTGTAGGTTGATTGACAAATGTATCAATCTTAAACTTTCTATGTTTTTCATCAGCTACAAAATCGCCCGGTTTCAAACTATTGAATTCATAGTCTGAAACATATATAGAACTGTATTGGTAATTGCCCTGGTACTTTAGCTGCCAATACCTGAGTAAAGGCACCTTGTCTGTTTTAGCAACACATATTGTGTACTTATGATCTGAATACTCCTCGTTATCGGGATAATCCAACCTTACTTTGTAACAGTCGATGCCTGATAGCACGGTGTCTGCCAGTAATGATAACCTGGCTTCTCCATGCGCGTTTTTATATAATCTTTCAGGCTCCAGGAAGTATGTCCA
>DINJ01000171.1:0-247 GCA_002423665.1 Bacteroidetes bacterium UBA5543
CCCTTTAGGGGGATAGGGGGATTGGTTGTTTTTGTTCATGGCTATTTTATATTAAATGGTTAAAAATACAGGTTATAGCGGATTAGTAGTTGTACAGCAAATTTACATAAAATAGTTTTGAATAAGCAAATAAAAGTTTTTGGGGTATTAATACTGTTTTTGTTCGGGGCCACTGGTTTGGCTGTAGAGCAAAGTTGTACATTATCAACATTACTCAGCTTACGTTCATTTCTTTTGCTTCTCCAAA
>DINJ01000171.1:330-4904 GCA_002423665.1 Bacteroidetes bacterium UBA5543
CTTTTTACTTTTGCCTTTTTACTGTTTACTTTTGAAACATGTTTTATTCATTCAAAGGATTTATACCGGTGGTGCACCCAACGGCTTATGTACACCCGCAGGCGGTGGTAACGGGCAATGTGGTGATTGGCAAAGATGTATATATAGGCCCCGGCGCTGCCCTGCGTGGCGATTGGGGTGGTATTGTAATAGAGGACGGCTGTAATGTGCAGGAGAATTGCACGATACATATGTTCCCGGGTGTGACGGTGGTGCTGAAGGAGAACGCGCATATCGGTCATGGCGCTATCATACACGGTGCTACCATAGGCCGCAATGTGCTGGTGGGTATGAACAGTGTTATTATGGATGAGGTGGAGGTAGGCGATGAGTGTATCATCGGTGCCTTGTCGTTTGTAGCGGCTAATACCAAAATACCCGCACGCTCGCTGGTGGNNGCATTATCGGTGCGCTGGCGTTTGTGCCGGCCAAGATGCACATTCCGGCGCGCTCGCTGGTGGTGGGCAATCCTGCCAAAGTGATAAAGGAAGTGAGCGATGATATGATAGCCTGGAAGACCAAGGGCACGCAACTATACCAGACCTTACCAAAGGATATGGCCGACACTGCTACGCCTTGCGAGCCGCTGAGTGAAATGCCGGCAGACAGGCCTACGCAGGAATCGTTATACGATACATGGAATAAGATAAAGAACGGGTAAAAGTAAAAGGCGGCCACCGCTTAGCGGGGCCGCCTTTTACAATACTGTAGTTATATTGAGGATTAAGCTTTCTTCTCGTCAGCTTTTTTCTCGCTCTTGTCACAGCCTTTTTTCTCGCCTTTCTTGCAGCACTCTTTCTTAGCGTCTTTCTTGCAACAAGCTTTTTTGCCCTTGTCACCATCGCATGCGAAAGTTGCACCTGCAAACAACAGCGCCATCATTACTAAAGATAATTTTTTCATTACTTCGTTATTTTAGTGATTAATATTTATTCAATATGATAAACAAACTTACGGGTTTTCTGCCAAAACCGTAACACCGCCCTGTGTTATATCGCCAATTTTAACATTTACCTTCGTGCCTACGGGGAAATAAACATCCACCCTTGAGCCGAAGCGGATAAAGCCGAATTCCTCTGTCTGCGCCACTTTATCGCCCTCTTTTACATAATAGGCTATGCGCCTCGCCAATGCCCCGGCTATCTGTCGTATTAACAATTCTGACCTATCATTAGCAATTACATAAGAAGTACGCTCGTTGAGAGTAGACGATTTCGGGTGCCATGCTACCAGGTATTTGCCGGGGTGGTATTTAAAGTATTTCACCGTTCCGCTTATCGGGTTCAGGTTCTGGTGCACGTTCAGGGGAGACATGAATATAGATACCTGCAGGCGTTGGTCTTTAAAGTATTCAGGCTCGTACACTTCTTCTATCACCACAACTTTGCCATCGGCCGGTGCTACTACCAGGTTGTCGCCTTTGGTGAGCTGCCGCGTGGGTATGCGGAAGAACCACAGCACCCAAAACCACAGCAGGAAAAATATTACTACTATGCCATAGTGTACCAAGGGTATATGCCCCAGATATTTGTAACTGGCAAACCATACTGCTGCAAACAGCACAGTAGCTATTAAAATGAAGATATATCCTTCGCGATGAATTGTCATGGGTGCAAAATTATTCTAAAAAATGGTCAATGGCAGATAATGCATGAATATATATGCGTAAACAAATGCAAATGGCGTAGCCACCAGCAATGAATCAAAACGGTCTAAAGCACCACCATGCCCCGGCATGATAGCGCCTGAGTCTTTTACATCCGCCAGTCGTTTCAGTTTCGATTCCAGCAGATCGCCCGCCGTGCCTGCTATAGATGCGCACAGCGCCAGTGCCATCCAGTCCTGCATACTATAGTAGGGGCTGTAATATCCCCATATGGCCGCACCTGCCAGTGTCAGTATCACGCCGCCTATGGTGCCCTCCCATGTCTTTTTGGGCGATATGGGCGAGAATGGTGTTTTGCCAATGAATGAACCCACTATATACGCCATGGTATCGTTCATCCACAGCATCAGCACCAATGATAAGGGCAGTACGATTGATTGCATGCGCAGGCTGTACAGCAGTATCATAGGTAATACGATATAAGCCATACCGGCTAATGATTGTATGCCCGCCTGTAAGGCTGTTTTCTTGTGTAATGTGGTCAGCAGCAGTATCAGTATCGGGGCAAACATCAGTAGCTGCGAAAAGCGTACGCCGTTCAGCAGGGGTGTTTCCAGCAGCAGCCACAGCAGGCTGATGGCTTGTATGGTCATAGGTAGCCAGTTGGGCCAATATACTTCGGGGGTAATCTTTTTTATCAATGCAAAATATTCGCGCAGGCACAATACCTGTATCAGCACTACAAGGGCTATAAAGGCGTATTCGTTCCACAGCAGCCCCGCCATCATAATGATGGAGAAGACGATTGCGCTACCCAGTCGCGTGAAGAATGTAGGCCAGTTCATTGCCATAGCTTACGGTATATTGTTTTGTTCCTGCTCGCGTTGTTGCAGTTNNGAAAAATCGTTGGTCCAGCCCTGTGGTAGTGGCGTTCTTTCTTTCCACAGCCAGTAGAATGCGGCTATGAATACCGCCACTCCCGTCAGGAACAGCCCCCAGGGTATATCATTGCTATTCATCATCTCTACCAGTTCTGCATTATCCCTGCCCAGGTATATGATAGCCGCCTGCGAGCCGTTGACTATGGCATGTGCGAATATGCTGAGCCACAACGAGCCGGTGAGGTAGTATATATACCCCAGCAGCATACCCGATATGATCAATGAAGGAGTACCTACTACATTGCCGTGAAGTGTGGCAAACAGTACCGCCGTAAGCACAATAGGCCAGAAGATACTACCCACCATCTTTTTCGCGGCAAACCGCATCATTATCCCCCTGAACATCAGCTCTTCGCCTATGGGTGCTATCACTGCTATGGTTATCATGGTAGTGATGAACTCGCCAAGGGTGGTGATGTTCAGTAATGCTTTCTGTTGTGCTTCAAATTTTACCTTGCTGGCCTCCAGCCCTTCCGATAGGGGTATCATATCAAACAACCCCGCTATGCCCGATACGGTAGGGATGGCTGCCGCCGCCAGTACGGCTACTATCAGCCAGTGTATGCCGCGTTGTGGTTTGCGCAGGCCCAGGTATTGCAATGGTTTAGGATGTGCCGCATAAGCGAATAAAGCCGATGGTATGAGGAACATGCCCAACTGGTTAATCGCAACTACTAAATACATGTTGATGCGTTCCGAGGGGCTGCTGTTAAAAGAAAATTCCTGCAGCTTTGTAGGGGTTATCCCTGTTATCAGCGGCAATACCAATACGGTAATAACGATGAAAAATGCCAGGCATATAAATACCAGCAGTACAAACTGCACCAGTTGGAAAAACCAGGGATATTCTCTCCAGTACTTGTTAAACATAAATAAATATTAGCCGCAAAGGTAATAGCGATAGTTTACTTTGGCTTGATTATTGAAAGATAATTCCTGCGCCTGTACCTGCCACTGCGAAGATTAATGGGTTGTTTTTCATAAAGATGCAACCAAAATGAGAATTTAATGTTATTTGACGGCTATATATAGCCAGCTTTTAATTAATTTTGAACGTTTATTGCCAAGCATAGCAAATGAAGGAAATCGAGGCCGGGCCGTTACTCTCCCAAATAGATATACCAGCAGACCTGAAGAAGCTGAAGAAAGAACAGCTGCAACAGGTGTGTAACGAATTGCGCCAGTTTATTATAGACTGCGTAAGCGTGCATGGCGGACACTTTGGCGCCAGCCTGGGTGTGGTAGAATTGACGGTTGCCCTTCATTATGTGCTCAATACCCCGCAAGACCAATTGTTGTGGGACGTGGGACACCAGGCCTACGGGCATAAAATACTTACCGGCCGTCGCAAGGTGTTTCATACCAACAGGAAGTACAAAGGGTTGAGCGGTTTCCCCAAGCGCAGCGAGAGTGAATATGATACGTTTGGCGTAGGGCACTCCTCTACTTCTATATCCGCCGCATTGGGTATGGCCATAGCCTCCAAGTACAAAGGCGAAACTGACCGCCAGCACGTAGCCGTTATAGGCGATGGTGCTATGACTGCAGGGTTGCCCTTCGAGGCGCTGAACCATGCGGGCGTCAGCAATGCTAACATACTNNCGATAGACCCCAACGTGGGCGCTTTGAAGGAATACCTGACGGATATTACCACTTCTCATACTTACAACAAGCTGCGCGACGATGTGTGGCATTTCCTGGGTAAGCTGCCTTACGGCGATTACCAGCGAGATATAGTTTCCAAGCTACAAGCTAGCCTCAAGGGGATGTTGTCTAAGTCCAGCAACCTGTTCGAGGCGTTGGGCTTACGTTATTTCGGGCCTATTGATGGGCATAATGTGCTGAAAGTAACCGAGATACTGGAGCACCTGAAGGATATTCCCGGCCCAAAGCTGCTGCATATCAAGACGGTTAAGGGCAAAGGCTACGACCTGGCGGAGAAAGACCAGACCCTGTGGCACGCTCCCGGCACTTTCGATAAGGTGACC
>DINJ01000171.1:4909-5399 GCA_002423665.1 Bacteroidetes bacterium UBA5543
TCATGCAGCGCGGGTACGATATGGTGGTGCACGATGTAGCTATTCAAAAGCTGCCTGTAGTCTTTTGCCTCGACAGGGCGGGACTGGTAGGCGACGATGGTCCTACACACCACGGTGCGTACGATATAGCTTATATGCGTTGCATTCCCAACATGATTGTCAGCTCGCCTATGAACGAGGCTGAACTGCGTAACCTCATGTACACTTCACAGCTGGAGGAGACTAAACTGCCCTTTGTTATCCGCTATCCACGCGGACAAGGTGTGATGCCTGAATGGCGCACACCCATGCAGCGTATAGAGATAGGCAAAGGCCGTATGATAAAGGACGGTGAAGATGTAGCAATACTTACCATTGGCCATCCCGGCAACTTTGCTGTGGATGCCTGCAAAAAGCTTGCTGCCGAGGGATTGAATCCAGCGCATTACGATATGCGTTTTGCCAAGCCCCTGGACGAGCAACTCCTGCACGAAATAGCAGCAAAGTTTAA
>DINJ01000104.1:0-5355 GCA_002423665.1 Bacteroidetes bacterium UBA5543
GGGTGCCTGTCCAGTATCGATTCCAGGAACTGAACCCCCGTCATGTTAGGCATGCGTTGGTCAGTTATGATTACGTCAATAGACTCAGAGTCCATAATCTTTATAGCTTCCTCACCACTTATTGCGGTAAACACCTTGTATTTTATGCGAAATGTAGCCTTGAAGGACATCAGGTTATGCTCTTCGTCGTCTACATACAGCACTTTTATCTTTTCTATTTTTTCGTCTCCCATTGTAATGCAATTATTAGCTTTACATTTGCATCAACTACAAAATAGTGAAAAAAATATACAAAATATAATTTTTACTATTTTTTCTCTTGTAGGTGTATAAAACAAGCAAGTTATCAAACAAATGCCCCGTTTATTATGACAAATAATAAAGAAGTTTCCAAAAATAGTAAAGATTTAGCAACAACGTATCAGCCCCTTTTCTACCGATTAACAGATGCAATGCAAGAATCGGCTTTTCAGGAGTTGGCAAGCAGCCCAAGTGTAGAAATGGTTGATGAAATTGATGGCCAGTTAAGGGAGCTTGTGAAAATACTGAATCCGAAAATCAAGATAAAAGATGAAGAATATCCCGCCTATGTAAACAAGCACCTGGGAGGCTGTGAACCCCGAAAATATGGTGTTTGGGTCTATTACCCATGGTCCGGAAAGCTTGTCCACTTGCTCGATGAAGAAGAGNNACCGTAACAGGTATAAACTCACTAAGGAAGAACAGACCTATCTGCGCAATAAGAAAATAGGCATTATTGGCCTTTCCGTGGGTCAGTCCATTGCATTAACTATTGCTATGGAAAGGATTTGCGGCGAGCTAAGGCTCGCCGATTTTGATACCGTTGAGCTCAGTAACCTGAACCGTATCCGTACCGGGCTGCACAATCTGGGATTGCATAAAACCATATTAGCCGCAAGGGAAATTATGGAGATTGACCCTTACCTGGATATTAAGGTTTTCAGTGATGGTATTACGCCGGGTAATATTGACGAGTTTTTTACCGGTAACGGAAAACTGGATATGCTGGTAGAAGTCTGCGACGGGCTGGATATAAAAATTCAAAGCCGTTTCAAAGCCAGGGAGCTGCGTATACCTGTATTAATGGATACCAACGACAGGGGTATGCTGGATGTAGAACGTTTCGACCTGGAGCCAGACAGGCCTATACTACATGGCCTTGCTGGCGATTTAAATCCTGATTCAATCAAAGACCTCACCAACGAACAAAAGATACCATATATATTGAAGATGGTGGGTGCTGATACAATATCTACACGTTTGAAGGCATCAATGATGGAGGTGGAACAATCCATCAATACATGGCCTCAGTTAGCTTCATCGGNNTGGTATTGGGTGGAGCGCTCACAACAGATACAGCCCGCAGGATATTGTTGGACCAGTTTCATGAATCAGGACGTTACTATATCGATTTCGATGAATTGGTTGCTGATAAAAGGCCTGAAAAGGACTATAAAGCGGACTATGAACAAAATTGTCCCCCGGAGCTTACGCTTTCCGATATTCAATCCATATCAGCCAAATATAAGCCCGCTAATGAGACAGTTGATATAGAAAAACAGAAACAGGAAGATATTGCGAAAGCTGCGTGTGCCGCGCCTTCCGGGGGAAACGCACAGCCCTNNCATTTGTCTTTCATGATATCTACTATTCGTATTCGCTACTGGATTTCAATCACTATGGCTCCTATATTGGCTTCGGGGCAATGCTGGAAAACATATCTATCAAGGCTGCCGAAACAGGACTTACAGTTGCTGAAGATGTATTTCCGTTAGAGGATGATATAAGGTTAGTAGCGGTTATTTCTTTTATGCCGCAAGTGGCGCAATCGCCTTTGCAGCGGCTGGCGCCTGCATTGTTTACACGTGTCACCAACAGGGAATTGACAGACAGAAAACTAATAGAGGAAACTGACAAAGCTGCGCTGAAAGAAATAGTGGCTACTGTACCGGGTGCTGCACTGCATATGTATGAGTCTCAAACTGAAATTGACAGTTTCGCGCATGTGCTCACCAATACAGAAAGGATGAGAATGTTGAACCCGCGGGGGCATTATGATACCTTTGTCAGGGAATTACGTTTTACCCAGGAATCTGCACTGCAGTCAGGGGACGGACTGGATGTAGCAACCCTGAACATGAGCAACAGCGACCGTGCCGCCATGCAGATAGCCAGTGACCCGGGGGCTATAAAGTTCCTTTTTGAACTGGAAAAAGGGGAAGGCTTTAAAAAGATCTCTGAAAAACCAATTCGGAGTGCAGGCTGTATATCCGTATTAACCATGAAAGGTGANNATGACTTTTTAAATGGGGGACGTGCCGTAGAGCGCGCCTGGCTCGAGGCTAATTCAAGGGGCCTGGCGTTTCAACCTATTACACAGATCACGTTTATGCTGCAACGCTACCTTAAAAATGGCAAAACTGATTTCAGCGACTTCGAATTACAGGAATTTGCCGGCATAGAGGCTGAATTCAAAAATTTATTGAAACTGCCCACGGGCGAATACCCTGTATTTGTTTTCAGGCTGTTTTATGGAGGGCAACCATCCGTACGTTCGTTGAGGCGTCCGCTGGAAAAAGTTGTGTATTACGCATAGATTATTCATTTATTGTTTTTATATTGTAGATAAATATTATTACCAGTTAACAAGTAAAACTATTACAGTATGAAATAATTATATTATTATAATTCTTCTGCTGATATCCGGAATAAGAGAGAGAAATAATACATACAAACAAACAAGAGGTCTTATTGGATAAACAGGATATTGACAATTTAGAAGAGTAGTATAGTTTTTAAATGCTTAAAGTGAGGATTTTTAGGGCGGTTGACGACCCTGAGTCGTGCAGGCTCTTTGCAGAAGGGCACGCTAATGTTTTACGCGATTATGGCGTAACGAAAGTAACATCTGCCAAAAATGACTGGTTTGACAATCCCAACGTTTATGTTGTTCTTGTAGAAACAGAAGATGGTGGCGAAGTAGTAGGGGGGGAAAGGATACATCTTGTGGGTAGCGGTACTCCGTTGCCGATAGAGGAAGCAATATCTATTGTTGAAAAGAGAATCTATGGATTAGTAGCCTCTTACGCTGATCATAAGATAACCGGTGAGTTATGTGGTCTTTGGAACGCCAAGTCGATAGCGGGGCGGGGGGTTAGTATCTTGCTTACCAAATTGGGGGTTGCCCTTGCTCACATATTAAANNCAATGTGCGAAAGCGCCGGTTTTGAAATAGAAACATCTATCGGAAACAGGGGGACATTCGTATATCCGAAGTTAGACCTGGTGGCAACAGCCCTGGTGGTAAAGGATATGAGTTTAAGTACAGCCAATCCAGTATTCAGAAACGAAATCCTGTCTTACATAGAAAAACCGGTTAACAGTACAACCGTTATAGGCGAGAAAGGGACTACAGATGTGGCATATAACTTATTGCTGCCCGAATTACAGAAAAACAGGCATTCATAATTATACTGTAATTTTTTTAGAATATCTTTAGTCTCGTTAACTAACCTGCAAATGTTGAAATACCTTTCTGCATTTATTCTTCTGTTTGTTGCCTCTTTTGCCGTAGGTATTGAGAAGACCACTATTGATAAAAGCCNNCTTTAGTGGGAAAAAATGCGTATTTACTTGTTGACGAAACAAATACTCTGAGCTTTGATGAAGTGAAAAATGCCGGAGCATTTCAAGGCCTGGACAAAGATATAGCGACCCTTCAAAAGGCAAACGTAACATATTGGTTGCGGTTTACGGTAAGTAATACAAATAACAGCGGTAAACTTTTTGTCGAATTTGTACAGCCGTTTCTCGACGAGATAGATTTTTATTATCCGGGTAACGGGAGCGAATACCAGGTAAGAAAGGGCGGGATGAAATTCCCGTTTGATGACAAGCAGTATACTCAGAGTACCAACTTTTTATATGACCTGAATGTAGCCGCCGGCGAGGAAAAAACGTTTTATGCCAGGATAAAGGTGAAGCAGCAAACGGTTTTACCCATCAGGATATTACAGGCAGCTCAATATTATTCTAATACCATTAACCTTAATGTCTGGTTCGGTATATACTGCGGCATTATTATAGTGATGTTTCTGTATAACATCTTCGTTTACCTGAGTATCAGGGACAAGAGTTATATCTATTATGTTATACATACAATTGTGGTGGGTTTAACCCAGGCTACCCTCACTGGATTTACGTACAAATATCTCTGGCCCGATGCTCCGCGCTTTGCCGATTATAGCTTTTTTCTGTTTACCTGTCTTGTAAGCATTGTTGGTGTTCAATTCCTTATTGAGTTCCTGCGTATACGCACAATAGCGCCCCGGATATTCAGAGTTTTAAAAGTATTCCAGGCAGTATATGTCATTTATATCCTTACAAGTTTAGCAGGGTTTAATGAACTTACGTATACTGCCATGTTGCCGACACAGGGCACTATAGCCTTTGTGATATTAGGTGTTTCTATACATCTTTATCGCAGGGGACTTTCGGAGGCTAAATATTATTTGATAGGATGGACTTCATTGATGGTTGCGATTGTTATTTACGCCCTCAAAGATGCCGGTGTCATGCCATTCAATAACTTTACGTCTTATATATTATTATTCGGTTCCGCTGCTGAAGTTACACTCCTGTCCTTCGCCCTGGCCGACAAGATAAATATCTTCAAACGCGAGAAGGAAGAATCGCAGGCTCAGGCACTTACAGCTTTGGAAGAAAACGCCAGGATAATCAGGGAGCAGAACGTAATACTGGAAACTAAAGTGACTGAAAGAACTGTGGAATTAAAACAGTCGAACGATGAGCTGAATAAAACACTGAAAGAATTGAAAGAAGCAGAGGCTCAACTCGTTGAATCTGAAAAGATGGCTTCACTCGGTCAGTTAACAGCTGGTATAGCCCACGAAATCAATAACCCCATCAACTTCGTTACCTCCAACGTCAAGCCCCTTAAGCGGGATGTGGATATGATACTTGATATGCTGAACAGTGTAGAAGAGATTACNNGAAGAGATTACGGTTTCTGATACAAGTACGGATGAAAAGAAGCAGCAAATACAAGAATTGAAAGATGACCTGGATTTCGATTACCTGAAAGAAGAAATAAGTTACCTGCTGAATGGGATAACTGAAGGTTCGAACAGGACGGCAGAAATAGTAAAAGGCCTGCGTGTATTCTCCAGGTTGGATGAAGATGACCTGAAACTTGCAGATATCAATGAGGGTATGGATTCCACCCTTGTTATTGTTAGAAATACATTGGGTACAAATATTGATATAGTAAAAGAATACGACAGCCTGCCGCTTATAGAATGTTACCCGGGTAAG
>DINJ01000104.1:5365-5624 GCA_002423665.1 Bacteroidetes bacterium UBA5543
AATTCCTCAATATTATTACCAACGGCCTGCAAGCTATTCGTTCAAAATTCAAGGATGAAAAGGGTGGGGTTTTGACTATTGCAACCTCTATTGTAGACGAGGATAATATTCGCATCGTTATCAGGGATAACGGTATAGGCATGGACGAGAATACTAAGAAAAAAGTATTTGAGCCTTTCTTTACCACAAAGGATGTAGGGGAGGGTACAGGACTTGGTATGTCAATAGTGTACAATACAATCACTAAACATAATGGTAA
>DINJ01000156.1:0-207 GCA_002423665.1 Bacteroidetes bacterium UBA5543
GAAGCAGGCGAACACAACCTGAACTATGTGAAACTGGACGGTAACGTGGGCTGCATGGTAAACGGCGCGGGACTGGCCATGGCCACTATGGATATGATTAAGCTGGCAGGTGGTGAGCCCGCCAACTTCCTGGACGTAGGTGGTACCGCCAATGCTGAAACAGTAGAAGCAGGTTTCCGCATAATTATGAAAGACCCCAACGTAAAA
>DINJ01000156.1:405-718 GCA_002423665.1 Bacteroidetes bacterium UBA5543
GCATTCATTTCAGACTCCCCTATCGCTTCAGCCACTTCGTCCAGCATCAGATCGTGCTTGGTGTACGGCCTGTACCCGGTGAAGTAGTTTTCCAGTTTCTGTTGTATCAGGTTCACCTGTTCGGCAGATAGCATGATAGTTTTGTTGGTGGTATTGATAACACGGGGTATGATGTCCAACTCATGCACTTCCTTAAATACAGCATGCTTCATCACTACCGTATAACCGAAAGAGGTAATGAGGAATGAGGTAATAAATACCAACAGGCAGTCAATAAATATAAAGTGCGTCTTGATAGTGGTAAGTATAATAA
>DINJ01000156.1:791-1120 GCA_002423665.1 Bacteroidetes bacterium UBA5543
TACGAAAAACAGCAGTGGATAGGTAATATAGCCATTGCGCGGGTCGATGATATATATACCAGATACTGACAGGGCGTACTCGGCAAAAAAGGCGGATACCAGGAAGATAAATAGCGCCAGCCACCTGTTGGAAGCCGGGGCGGCATCTCTTGCCCACATAATAATGGACAAGGTAAGGCCCTGCAATGCAGCTACCAGTATGAGTATTGACCAGATATTTAAAGACTGAGATTCCAACCTGTTGAATATACAGAACTAATCAGCAAAAATAAGCAACCATTTCTTTGTATTCTAAAATAAAGTCACTTACTTTGTATTTCAAAGTACTT
>DINJ01000156.1:1269-8192 GCA_002423665.1 Bacteroidetes bacterium UBA5543
ATGAAATGTATATTGCCCCCGCCTGCCTTATCTTCTACGGGCTGGCGCTTATCAATGGCAGCAAATACACTTTGTCTGATATCAGGTACCTGGGATATTGCGAACTGGGACTGGGTTTTCTCAATATGTTCTTCCCTGGTTATGGCCTCACATTCTGGGCACTGGGTTTCGGGGCTTTGCATATCCTGTACGGCATCATCATGTGGAAAAAATACGATAACAGCGGAGCGGGCAAATAAACATGAAAGATCCTATACAGCAATTAAATAAAATCTTTGACAGCCGCATCAGGATAGGCATTATGAGCGCGTTGGCTGTAAACGAGGCGTTGAACTTCAACGACCTGAAAGAGCTGATGGACGTAACCGACGGCAACCTTGCCACGCACCTGAAGACGCTGGAGGAGAACAATTACATCAAGGTGCAAAAGGGGTTCATAGGCCGTAAAACAAACACGCTGTATTCAATAACTAAAAACGGGGAAAAGGCTTTCAGGGCGCACCTGGATGCATTGGAAGAAATTATTAAAAAACTAAACTGATATTTTTTTGCTCAATTCACTTTGTATTTCAAAGCACTTTTAAATAATAAAATTATGGAACAACAATTCAGTCAGCAGACACAAACTTTTTTTGAGAAGTACAAAACCCTAGCCAAAGGATTTTTCGTGGGTTTCCTGGTANNTTGATAAACGAACGAGCGGGCAGGCAGCAGGAAGTGATAAATGAAGTGAGCAGCAAATGGGCGACCGGACAAACCATAATAGGCCCGGTATTGACAGTACCCTACTACACAACCAGTACTGACAAAGACGGGAAAACCACCTGCACACAACGCGAAATACATATACTACCCGAACAGCTGAACATCAATGGCAAGGTGCAACCTGAGAACAGGCACCGCAGCCTGTATAATGTAACCGTGTACCGGTCGGCACTGGAACTGACAGGGCAATTCAACCCTGCGATAATAACTGAACAACTGGCAGGAATTGATAGCATAGAATGGGCGAAAGCCACTATTGCTATGGGCATAGACGACTCCAGGGGGCTGGAAGATGAGCCTGTGCTGCAATGGGGCAACAAAAAAGAAAATATGGAAACCATGATGGCTGCCAACGAGGCGTTGAGTGAAGCGCTGCACGCCAGGGTAGCCGTACAGGCGGGAACAATCACCGATTTCGANNCACATTGAAAGTAAAAGGGACGGGCGAACTATACTTTACACCAAACGGCAAAACAACTACAGTAAATATCAATTCACCCTACCCCTCGTCTGCCTTTGATGGCAAGTATCTGCCGGACAGGATACCCATGTTATCAGATTCAGGCTTTTCCGCCAACTGGAAAATATTGCAGGCATCGAGGGGGTATCCTCAATACTGGTTCGATGGCGCCTATCCCGATTTTAAGAAATCAGCATTCGGTGTAAAACTTATTCAGCAGGCGGACCATTACAGCAAAACAGAGCGGTCTGTGAAATACGCGATACTGATTATCTCGCTGACCTTTCTCGTATTCTTTTTCCTTGAGGTACTTCAAAGAAAGTCAGTACATCCCCTGCAATATATACTGGTGGGTATAGCCCTGTGCATATTCTATACGTTGCTACTGTCAATATCTGAATACACAGGATTTAACACGGCATACTTCATTGCAGCATCAGCTACTGTACTACTCATCACCTGGTATATCAAAGCCATATTCAGTAAGATGCGGGTAGCAGCGAGTTTCATGGCGGCGCTCACTACGCTGTATGGCTATGTATTCTTCCTGATACAATTGAAAGATTATGCACTGTTATTTGGCAGTGTAGGTTTATTCCTGATAGTAGCCGTCATTATTTACTACTCCAGGCGCATTGATTGGTATGGCGGGGANNATGTAAATAATGAAAATGAATAAGTGCTGTGCGTACAACCTGCCAACAAAATAACACGAAACTTGTTAGTACTATTAGATGTATTAGCGGTAACAGATGTTACATAAGCCTATCAAGCATCATGAACAGCTCATAAGGCATTGCTATCATCATTAAAAGCAGTTATCGGTAACTTTGTAATATTAACCAACAGCATAAAAACTATGGCAAAGACAAAAGCAACAAGGACGAGCAAAAACCAGGTAGGATTGGACGCGGCAAAATCGAAAACGCTGGCGGAAGGGCTGAATAACCTGCTGGCTAACTACCAGTTATTTTATATGAACACCCGTGGTTTCCACTGGAATATCAAAGGCGAAAAATTCTTTCNNCATACTGAAGATAGACGAGATAGCGGAGCGTATTGTCACTCTGGGCGCTACGCCATACCACTCGTACTCCACATTCCTCAAGCATTCAACCATTAAAGAACATACAAACGTTACCAATGGCACAAAATGCGTAGAACATATCGTAGCGGACTTTCAGACACTGCTGGAAATGCAGCGGGAACTGCTGGATATGTCGGACGATGCAAACGACGAGGGCACCAACTCGCTGATGAGCGACTATATACGTGCCCAGGAAAAGCTGGTATGGATGTATAATTCCTACCTGGGATAAGGGGCTGATACTCCGAATCTGAATACAGCATATATTTGGTGTGCCTTACAACAAAGGCGCACCTTTTTTATGAAAGATATGTTCAACAAGTTTTCGGACAAGATGTCTGAAACAGCGGGGACAATGATGGAAGGCTTTGAAAATATGTTCAGCCTGGATAACCTGGCCGATAAGTTTTCAAGTATGTCTGATGCCACCAAAGAGAAATACGCCAAGTACAACAACGACCTGATTTCCCTGTCGCCCATTATTGAAGAGATAGGCTTTAAGACTACGGAAATTGAGCTGAGTATGGGCATTCCGCCATCTTTTACATTTCACTTCAACAAGATAAAAGACATATCAGCTGAACGCAGGGCCGAAATACTGGAAATGCACAAGGACAACGCCCTGCTTAAGCCGATTGTAAAAATGCTGGTGGCTGCGGACAATTACCAGGGGAAAATAAAACTCGGTTCATTCAAGTTTGACTGTATTGAGGTAAGCCTGGGGTTAACACCCGGCGTTAACCTGATACTTACACCTAAAGAATAGCATAGGCCTGTACGGCCGCTTCAGCACAGCGCTCGCCATCAATAGCGGCGCTGACGATACCGCCTGCATATCCCGCACCTTCAGCGCAGGGGTAGAGCCCTTTTATCTGCGTGTGTTGCAAGGTGTCCTTATCGCGGGGTATGCGTACCGGAGAACTGGTGCGCGACTCCGTTGCTACCAGTACGGCATCGTTGGTATAATATCCTTTCATCTTCGCTCCGAAGTCTGCCACGGCCTTTTGGAGTGCCTTGTGTACTTCGGCAGGTAGTACATCTTTAAGGTTTACAGAGTGTATGCCGGGCAGGTAAGAACAATCCGGTAATGTGGTTGATATCTTCCCTTTGGCNNAAGCCTGCTGCTCTACCATAGCCTGGTAGTGCATACCAGCCAGCGGCCCCGTGAATCCATAGTTGGCAAAATCCTGCTCGTTGACGGCAACTACAGTACCTGAGTTAGCGTAGGGATTATTGCGCTTGGAGGGTGACCAACCGTTTACCACCAGTTCGCCGGGGTTGGTAGCTGCGGGTGCGATAATGCCCCCCGGGCACATGCAGAATGAGAACACCCCCCTGCCATATTCCTGCTCTACTACTGAGTAACTGGCAGGCGGCAGGTGTTCATCGCGAATGGTGCAATGGTATTGAATAGTATCTATCAGGCTTTGCGGGTGTTCTATACGCACACCTAACGCAAAGGGTTTACATTCTATTTCTATCTGCTTATCATGAAGCAGCGTATATATATCACGGGCGGAGTGGCCTGTGGCGAGTATTACGGCTTTACAATCTATTGTCGTACCATCAGCACATCGCACACCTTTTATCGTATCGCGCTCCAACTGCAGGTCGGTGAGTTTGGTATCAAACCTTATTTCACCACCACAGGCTATAATGGCTTCCCGCATGGCTGTGATGATATGCGGTAGCTTATTGGTGCCTATATGCGGGTGTGCATTCACCAGTATATCAGGGTCTGCACCGAAGTGTACAAAGAGTTCTAAGATTCGCTGGCCATTGCCCCGCTTGGTAGAACGTGTGTAGAGCTTACCATCGCTATACGTACCCGCACCACCCTCGCCAAAGCAATAATTTGATTCAGGATTGACGACTCCTTGTTTATTGNNGAGTGTTATTAACCTGAGCGCTGCAAACAGACCTGCCGGGCCAGCACCAATGATAACTACATGTGGCGCATTGCTTACGTTCTGCAGTTGCGGGTCGAATGATGCAGGCTCTTGTACAGCCTCATCTACAAACACCTGTACCTGCAATATGATATAGGGCTGCCTGCTGCGCGCGTCAATGGAGCGCTTTTGTATATGATAGCCTGTAATTCTCCTCGCAGGCAGGCCTGTTGCCTGCACGATGGCAGCACGTACCGATGAGTTGTCGGCAGCCTCTGATGGATTTAATTTTAAGGAAACTGTCTTTATCATTTACGCCAGGTTTTTATCCTGAAAGCAATGTGTGTATATGAGCCGCTTAGCGGTTTTTATAGTTCTCCAGCACTTTGTCCAAGTGGTCTATAAACGCCTGTACATCGGGGTCGTAACCATAACCGTTCTCTACTAGTTTGTTACCTTCCTCATCTACAAAGAAGTAAAATGGCTGTGCATTGGCTCCGTACTTAGATGCCTGTATATCTGAGTTACGTTGTCCTAAATTCACCACCTGTTTCTTCAGGTAATCAGAATAATACTGTTCGTTTTCAGGTATTTTCACGTTTTGCGCATCGCAGTACANNATACAGTTGATACCTGTGAAGTCCAGCATAACAGGCTTGCCCTGTTCTTTGGAGGCTTTTAAAGCTTCGTCGTAATCGTAGTAAGAAACCAGCCCGAATTTCACCGCTCCTTCAGGCTCGTACATTTTCATTTCAGACACATACCTGGTTGGGCCATTGCCTGACTCCTCGCCATGTGCAGCTACGCCACCGGCACCTAAAACAAAGTCCTGTGTACCCATTGGCGGCACAAACGCACTCAACCCTTTGAGTGGCGCTCCCCACATACCGGGAACCATATAAACAGCGAATGAGAAGCAGGTTATTGCCAGGAACAACTTGAAGATTGATACATACTCCTGGCCGTAAATATTTTTGGCATTAGCGTCGTCGTGCGACATTTTGAGCTTGCCCAGCAGGTAGAAGCCCAACAATACAGAAAGCACGATCCACAGGGCGATAAATACCTCCCTGTCCAGTATGCGCCAGCCCATCTGCAAATCGGCGTTGGACAAGAACTTCAGCGCCAACATCAGTTCTACAAAGCCCAGTGTCACCTTCACCTGGTTGAGCCAGCCACCGGATTTTGCGATATTATTCAGCAAACCGGGGAATACGGCGAACAATGCGAAAGGCATAGCCAGGCCAATAGAGAAACNNAAACCCAGCATACCAAGGATAGGCCCCTGGAAACCACCTTTAGCGGCACCAACAATCAATGGCCCGATGATAGGCCCCGTGCAGGAGAATGACACAATCACCAGTGTGAGCGCCATAAAGAATATTCCCTTAAAGCTGGTTGTATTTGCCTTAGCGTCCGTCTTACTCGTCCATGAAGATGGCAGGGTGATTTCGAACGCGCCCAAAAATGAAATACCGAATATGACGAATATGGCGAAGAAAATAAGGTTGGGAATCCAGTGCGTAGAAATCACATTCAGTGCATCGGCACCGAATATAGCTGATATAGCTACACCTAATACAGTAAAAATAACGATGATAGATAATGAATAGGTAAAGGCGTTGCGGATACCCTCAGCACGTGTTTTACTACGCTTGGTAAAGAAGCTTACCGTGATAGGAATCATGGCATATACACAAGGGGTTAGCACCGCCAGAATACCACCACCCAGCGCTAACAGGAACAACCATAACAGTGATTGATTTTGCTCGTTTTTCTGTTGGTCACCAGGACTAAGGGGAGCTACATCTTCATTTTTTTTTTCGGCTGCGGCAGTTGTACCACCATCACCTACTTTAATAGAGAACTCAGCAGTTTTAGGAGGCAGGCAGGTTTCATCATTACAGGTCATGTAGCTATACTCACCCGTAATAGTGATATTCTCATTGGCCAGCTCTACCGTTTGTATGTAGTCGACATTTTTATAATAATGTACCGTACCTATATCTTCAATTGTCTCATGGATAATTTCTCCCTCTTCGCGAACCTCGCCTACCAGCTTAATATCCGCGTTTTCTTTAATGGTAAAACTCGGAGGAAGAAACGAACCATCACCACCGGGATCCAGTGAATAGATATGCCATCCGTTTTTTACATCGCAATGAAAAACGATGTCGTATTTATTGCCCTCTACTTTGCGGGCTTCAAATTTCCATTCAGTAGGGTCTTCAATCATCTGCGCCTGTGCGCCAAACAAGAAAAGAACATTAAGCAGTGCTACTGATAAAACCCTGAAAATTTTTGTCATTATTTATCTGGTTATTCCCGTATTAAAGAAACTATGTTTATCCTGATGGTTTGGTTAACACGCAGCTTTTAAGAAAACTTTAGCGCAAACCCTACCATCCTGTTAAAGGGTATTGAAATTACGCAAACGAATGCACATCTGCCAGCGCCGCCAGTATCAACCTGCCATCTATATTAGACAAACCGCTGCTGCAGGCACGCTCAGGGTGTGGCATCATGCCAAATACATTGCCCGCCGCATTGCATATACCTGCGATATTGTTCATTGCCCCGTTAGGGTTGACGTCGCTATTGACATTTCCTTTCACATCGCAATACCTGAACAGCACCTGGTTGTTATCTTCCAGCTGCTGAATAGTAGCCGCATCAGCATAGTAACGACCTTCGCCATGCGCTATGGGTATCTGTAATACCT
>DINJ01000087.1:0-707 GCA_002423665.1 Bacteroidetes bacterium UBA5543
AACTTGTTCAACATTCTCTTTCTTTCTTGATGTATTAGTTTCAAAAATACTTAAATACAAAGATAACCTTAATATCGCAGGATATTAGTTAAAGAAAACATGAAAAAGGGGCCTTAACGACCCCTTAACATTTTTTTGAAGTATGAATTATAAGTTACCCCTCTTAGCCTGTTCGCGTTCAATAGACTCGAACAATGCCTTGAAATTGCCGGCGCCGAAGCTCTGAGCGCCTTTTCTCTGAATAATTTCGAAGAAAAGGGTAGGCCTGTCCTGCTGAGGCTTGGTAAATATCTGAAGCAGATAACCTTCTTCGTCCCTGTCCACCAGTATCTTCAGTTCCTGCAATTGCTTTACTTCCTCATCTATAGCACCTACACGGTCCAGCAGTGNNNNGTTGGCAAAACCCATGACATCTTCATACCATTTTACTGTTTCATTCATACGGCCCCAGCCTACGTTGCCCACACAATGGTCAACATACAAAAGGCCTACTTCTGTAGGGTTATATTCGCTGGTCATGGGCATAAAACCGGGCATGAATGCTCCTTTGTAGTTCTTACGTTCTACAAACATGTGTATAGTTTCGCCATAAGTGTATATGCCTGACATGCGTACTTCGCCATGCTCGTCTGTCAGCGTAACAGGCTCTGCATAGGGTTTAGCACCACGTTTGGTAGTTTCTTCAAATGATTTGTAGGCATCATCAA
>DINJ01000087.1:882-6959 GCA_002423665.1 Bacteroidetes bacterium UBA5543
CACCAATGCTCTTTTCAACAGCACCGGGGTGTGGCCCGTGTGGTATACCGGCAGGGTGTAAAGTTATCATTCCCCTTGTAACATGTTTGCGGCTCATGAAGTCTCCATCTACATAGTACAGAACCTCGTCGCTGTCGATATTACTGTGGTTGTACGGGGCGGGTATAGCCTGCGGATGATAATCGTACAGGCGGGGTACAAATGAACAGATAACAAAGTTGTGCGCATCAAAAGTCTGGTGTACCGGAGGTGGCTGGTGAACACGGCCGGTTATGGGCTCAAAATCATGTATGCTGAAAGCATAGGGGTATTCACAGCCATCCCAGCCCACTACGTCAAACGGGTGATTTGCATACCAGATAGGGTAAAGNNTTTTTAGTTTGTATCAGGAATTCGCCTTTTTCGTTGAAGGTCAGCAGGTTCTCAGGCTTGCGGATGTCGCGCTCGCAGAAGGGGGCGTGCTCCAGCAATTGTCCGTACTTGCTCAGGTAGCGTTTAGGGAATGTTATCGGGCTAAATGATTCTACAATAAACAACCTGTTATTTTCAGTTTCAAATTCTATTTGATATATAGTGCCGCGTGGTACTACCAGGTAATCGCCGTAGCTGAATGGGAGTTGGCCATATTGTGTTTTGAGTGTACCAGTGCCTTCGTGTATAAATATCACCTCGTCAGCATCAGCATTTTTGAAGAAATAGTCAGTAAGGCTTTTTTGCGGCGCTGCCAGGGTTATCTGCACATCATTATTGAACAATACAATTTTGCGGCTATCCAGGTAGTCAGCAGAGGGTTTGATATTAAAACCCTGGTAACTGCGGTGTTTCAATATATTATCTGTAGCAGCTTTGGGAGAAACATCGGTGGGTTCTTCTGTTTTAATGATTTGAGTAGGGGGGTGTACATGGTATAAAAGTGAGTAATTGGATGAAAAACCTTCAGTACTGAACAGTTGCTCGGAATATAACTTACCGTTGTCATCACGAAACTGTGTATGCCTTTTATGCGGAATCTTGCCTAAGCTGTAATAATGTGCCATTTTGATAAGCCTTTGAGCCACAAATTTAAGACATTGCCCCGCCAATACAATATGATTATACTGATAATGGCATAAATCATTACAAATCAGGGCCAGATGTGCTATGTAAGGCTCATTCAAAGAGCAGTTTTCCCTGCCATGTCCTTCTTGTGTTATTGTCGGTAATGCGGTAGTAATACAGGCCAGGTGTTGCAGGGGCATCCAACTTTATTTGTGTTTCCCCTTGTATGGCTTCGATATGCAGTGTTTGTCCCACGTAGTTATACAGGTATAACGTTCCATTTTTTATTGCTTCGGGTAATTTAATATTGGCGTGAGTTGTGGCGGGCTGGGGGTAAACCTTGTTATGATCATCACGGACTTTTTCTGCATCAATATTCAAGTAACAACTCATATTGTTGTCAAACTGGTTTATTTTTTTGCTCATGGCTGGTTTAACCAGGTTCCTGTAAAAACAGGAAAGGACCAAGCTACCTTCGAAATCCATTGGTCCCAAAGGATATAGCAAGCCCTGCGTGTGTCCAATCCCCTCAATAACCGTGTAGGGGGCCCAACCGTGGCTACCCGTATCCCTGAAGTTGAATACCTTATGCCACACACCGTCTATTTGAACGGAGTCAATATTAGTTACATAATGCCGGAAGGTTTTATAAGCAAAAGTGTCGCCTACCTTAAGCGTGAAATCATATAACAGGTGTTCGTTGCTGTCAAGAAAGATTTGCCCAGCGCTTTGTATACTGCCTTTGTAAACTTTAGCATATACTTTTTGCCTGCTGCTGTCTGTGCGTACCAGCACTGAATCCCCGTTGTTGGATTTTAGCAACTGATATTTTTTGCCTCCCCGGGCTATCGTATCTTCAAACGTATAACCAATAATAGTAGTCGTCCCCCAATCGTCCTTCACAACCCTCCACCTGTTGGCAGCATCTGTAAAATATATCTTTTGTGCGTAAGTACTTGAGCACACAAAAAGTGAAACGAGGAATATATGAAGAATTTTCATGTGGGTAGATCTTTTACACTATAAAGGTATGGCAAAAGGTTAAATATTACACAGCGTGATTATCACATCACCGCAACAAAGTAATAGTCACCTGCAAGAACCAGATAATAAAAACTACAATACTGTTTGATATTTACTCAAACAGCAGTTTTCCCTGCCAGGCCTTTCCGGTGGTATTATCGGTTATTCGATAGTAATACAAGCCGGGTAGGGCTGGTGCGTTTACCTTCACTTCTGATTTGTCATGTATGGTCTCCGTATGAATTGTTTGGCCGACCTGGTTGAAGAGATAAATCGTTCCTGTTTTAACTGTTGCTGCGAATTTGATAATTGCATGCCTGGTGGCTGGCTGGGGGTAAACAACCAATGTATTTTGTATTGATGCCGGAGCTTCCACATCCAGTAATATCTTTACCAGGCTATCAGAGCAAGATGAATATGGAGATGGGTAGCTGCCATTATTTTTAAAGCAGGTAATCCATCTATTCAATTCATAATAGTAGACCAACGATCTGTCTCCAAAGAGTGGGTCAAGTGGTGCATTTAGACATCCAAGTCCCTCAACGACAACATATGACTCGCCATGGACATCAACAAAGGCAGTATCTGTCACCTTGAGTATCCACCGGGCATGAAGAACATTATTGACTAGCATTGAATCCTTAGTTGTAACGGTATAATAAATACCAGTATTGTAATATGCATTTGGTGAGTAAAATGTATCACCAATATTCAGGTTATAGTCGTACAATACATAGTCGCCTGAAGAATTATATACATAAACTTTATTATCGGCACTATCATATCTTACCAAGGCAGCTACATACTTCCATATATTCTGCAATTTGTTGTATACCAGGTTGTTGATGGTTGTGTCACCCTGATAGTGGAATTTTTCATTTGTTACAGGAAATCTGTTAGGCTGTCCGGGAGCTTCAGTCCTCGTGGATACATACCATTCATTCGTGGGGTCTGTAAAACTGATTTTCTGAGCATCTGAGGAAGACAATGATGCGTATAGCGAAAGCAGTATAAGGATAAGCTTTTTCATAAGGCTGAGGATTTGTTGATATAAAGCTAAGGAATAATGTATTCAGGTACAATATTTCAATGTCACATTACTGCAACAAGGTAATAGCCACTTGCAACAGCCCTATAATAAAACCAACAACGCCACCCAGTATTTCTACAAAGCGGAATTCTTTTTTCATGATGGCCTGGAGTATGTCTTCCAGCTTGTCGGACGAGAACGCGGCTACCTTTTCGGTTACCATCCTTTCAATATCTATCGTTTCGCCCAGGCCGTGGGTGTATCGGTCTATTACTTCGGGGAGTAGTACGTTTATTTCCTCCATCATACCATCCTTCAGCTTATTGATAGTATTGTCACCGATGAACATTGCCACAACCGGTATTTTCTCCTTCAGCCTGATGCGGAGGAAGGTATCAATATGGGACTNNGGGACTCGATAGTTGGATTGAGGGCTTTGAGTTGTTCCGGGTCTTTCAGTTTAGCCGCTATTTCATCAAAATGAATCAGCTCAGTGGCTACCAGCACACCCAGCTTCTGCGCAAATTGTGCCTGCCTTTTAGGGAAGATACCTTGTATTGTCATCCCCAATACCCGTACAGGTTTCTTAGGATGAAACAGCATCTTGATGGCTATCCAGTTAGTGAAATAACCGATAAACGCAGATATAAAAGGTATGAGTATGATTAACGTCACAATGCTTACAGTGAAACTGAATATTTTTCTTCAGCTATCATTTTCAGGTAGGCGCCATAACCACTCTTCATATATTTTGCAGCCTGTACCATCAGTTGTTCTTTATTAATGTATCCCTTGCGGTAGGCGATCTCTTCGATGCAACCTACTTTAAGGCCTTGTCGTTTTTCAATCCCTTCAATAAACTGTCTTGTTTCCTGCAGAGAGTCAAATGTACCAGTGTCCAGCCATGCTGTGCCACGATCCAGTACACCCACTTCCAGTTTGCCCTTCTCCAGGTATGCTTTGTTTACATCCGTGATCTCCAGTTCTCCTCTTGGCGATGGCTTCATCGCCTTGGCGATGGCTACCACTTCATTGTCATAGAAGTATAAGCCTGGCACAGCATAGTTAGATTTTGGCTGGGTGGGCTTTTCTTCAATGCTCATTACTTTAAACTGGCTGTCGAATTCCACCACGCCATAACGTTCAGGGTCNNTACAACTGCACCATCGGAATTGGCTTTGTTCTGCAATAGTTTTCCCATGCCCGAACCGTAGAAAATATTATCCCCCAGAACTAATGCCACAGAGTCGTTGCCGATAAATTCTTCGCCCAGTATGAATGCTTGCGCCAGCCCATCAGGACTTGGCTGTACCACATATTCAAACCTGCAACCCACCTGGCTACCATCGCCCAGCAACTTTTTAAATCCTGCCTGGTCTTCAGGGGTTGTGATAATCAATATCTCATTGATACCCGCCAACATGAGAGTGGACAGCGGATAGTATATCATTGGTTTGTCGTAAACAGGCATCAACTGCTTACTGACGGCTATTGTTAGAGGGTAGAGTCTTGTTCCTGATCCGCCGGCTAATATTATACCTTTCATTCTATGAATATTGTTTTTGATAGTATTGTTGATATTCGCCGGAGGTTACATGATTGAGCCATTCTTCGTTAGCAAGGTACCAGTCTGTGGTTATGCTTAAACCTTCTTCAAAAGTAACAGATGGCTCCCATCCCAGTTCATTCTTTATTTTAGTGGCGTCTATTGCATAGCGGCGGTCGTGGCCGGGGCGGTCTTTTACATAGGTTATAAGTTTGGCTGATTCTCCCTCAGCACGGCCCAGCTTTTTATCCATTTGCACACACAGCAGCTTTATCAACTCTATATTCTGCCACTCGTTAAAGCCGCCAATATTGTAAGTCTCACCCTGCTTACCGATATGGTACACGGTATCAATAGCACGGGCGTGGTCTACTACATACAGCCAGTCGCGGGTATACTTACCATCGCCATATACAGGTAATGGTTTGTTATTGCGAATATTATTGATGAAAAGGGGAATCAGTTTTTCAGGAAACTGGTTCTGACCGTAGTTGTTTGAACAATTAGTTATAACAAATGGGAGGCCATAAGTATTACCATAAGCACGTACTATATGGTCGGAGGCTGCTTTGGAAGCAGAGTAGGGCGACTGTGGGTCGTAAGGAGTTGTTTCCAGGAAGAAGCCGGTATCACCCAGCGAACCATATACCTCATCGGTAGATACATGATAAAACAATTTGCCATCGTAGTCGCCTTTCCACAACTCGCGTGCTGCATTCAGCAGGTTGGCAGTTCCCATTACGTTGGTTTTGATAAACGCGTTAGGGTCAGTAATAGAGCGGTCAACATGGCTTTCCGCAGCCAGGTGTATCACGCCGTTAAATTTATATTGCTGAAACAGTGCGTTCATAGCTTCAGCATCGGTAATGTCGGCCTTTACNNATAATTAGGGGCGTTTTCTATGTCTTTCAGGTTCTCCAGGTTGCCGGCATAGGTCAGGGCATCCAGGTTCACTATGTTATACCCGGGATACTTGTTCACAAACAGCCTGACAACATGGGAACCGATGAAGCCTGCACCACCGGTAATTAGCAACGTTTTATTCATGGTGCGAAAATAATGCAATTAGTTGTAACTAATAGGTTGCCACCTTGTAAAATACTGCATATGTAATATATATAAACATCAATAGCGTAAATGCTCCTGTACAAGAATAGAAAATGAGGGTATTGATTATTTTTACCTGTATGAAGAAATTGGAGAATTTTTTGTTAGCCATAGTTTGTACCCTTTCCGCCTGCGCCCAACAACCGCCCAAAGAAGAGGGGGAGTTTCGGACAAACGACCTGGTGGAGATAGTTCTGGTGGACAGCACTATTAAGCTGGATATACGTTATGCCACCACCAACAATTTTGCAGGTACAAAAGTGTATGAAGAGGCAAGAGCTTTTTTGCAACGACCCGCTGCCGTGGCATTGGCTGAGGTGAATAAAGAGCTGC
>DINJ01000089.1:0-909 GCA_002423665.1 Bacteroidetes bacterium UBA5543
TCTGAAAAAAGATATACTTTAATCTTAGACTTTAAAGCGTCACTTGATAAGGGGGATAATGAAAAGGCTTCCGAAGAAAATGTTATCAAATTAGTATTTGTCGCAAACTTCAGGTTGTCAGAAGGAGTGAATGAAATACCAGACTTTTTTTATCCCAACAGCATAGGTATATCATTCCCGTATATAAGGGCTTTCTTAAGTACGTTAACACTTCAAGCAAACATCAAACTGATTCTGTTGCCCTTGTTGAATTTATCTCATTTAGCCAACCCGCTTAGGGAAAATANNTTCGAATCCATTCCTGGGCACTAAAGGAAAAATCCCCCGCATATTGCGGGGGATTTGTTTTTTGACGTATTCCTGCTTTGTTTTTTTGCTTTTTTTAACGATTTACCCAACCATTACATTTTTTTTAGCATCTATAAAACGAATCAGAAATTTAATCCTATGAAAAAGTTTATGCTATTTATTGCCACAATTGTTACTGCGTTTCATGCTTATGCCTCCCACTTTTCGGGCGGAGAATTAAGATATGAGTTCAATGGTACTAATTATGATGTTTACCTGACTTTGTATAAAATATGTGAGGGTGGTGCGCCATTGCCAAGTACGGCCGCTGTCAACTTATCCTCAGCGTCACAATCGCATAGCAGCACAATCAATTTGAGTTTTACCGGCTTTGATACCACTAATATAAGCTGTCCGAATACCGTCAGCAGGTGTGTCAATCCTCAATCCTTAGTTCCGGGATATATTGCAGCGAGGTTTCAGGGCACAGTCGCCTTGCCTGGCACAGCCAACGACTGGATAATATCTTATACCAATGCTGCGCGTATAGCCAGTATTGCTAACCTGACTACAGGCAGCGCTCAAATGTATTTATATACTAAAATAGACAACAGCGCAGCT
>DINJ01000089.1:1070-5237 GCA_002423665.1 Bacteroidetes bacterium UBA5543
CACTGAACTTTACTGACCCCACAACAACGGATTCTGTGTACCTGACTGTAATGCCTCCCACCATGACGGGCTGGACTTTCAGTTCGACAGTTACGCCTGGTATACCAACAGCTTCTACCACTATTACATGGACTACACCATCGGGCATGAACCCTGCAACCCTGCCGCATTTTTATATAAAAGTGCGTGCCAGGGACAATGGCTGTCCGCGTGCGATAGCCGAATATGCAGTGGTGGTACGTACACGTCAATGTAATGTGGATTCAGTATGGCCGGGCGATGCTAACGGCGATTTTACCGTAAATATCTACGACCCGTTGCATATTGCCATTGCCAGCGGACAAACAGGTGCTACAAGACCCGGGGCAAATACTACATGGACTGCACAGGCATGCAGCAATTGGACAGGCGTATTCACCACCAACAATGTGAATATGAAACATGCTGACTGTAATGGTGACGGAACGGTAAATAATACAGACCTGGGTGCTGTGACTGCCAACTACAACTTGTCTCACCCCAAAGGTGGTAGTCATAAAGGTACCGGCAGCAACGACCTGTATTTTGATATGACCAATGTACACCTGGCGCCTGGTAAAACGGTTTCCATACCTGTGAAGTTTGGCAGCGCTACACAAACTATATCGGATGTGTATGGACTGGGAGTAAGGGTGATGATAAACGGTATAACACCTGCCGCCGCACCTACCTTGGATAACACGACTAGCTGGTTGGCTGCAAGTAATGCAGTTAACTTCTCATATCCCATTAATACAACAGCTGTGGATTGGGTGTTGGCGCGAACAGACCAGCAGAATACATCAGGACAAGGCACAATAGCCACACTGAATTTTACTGTGCCTAACAATGCAATAGTAGGCACTGATGTTACTTTCAGCTTTGACGATGCAGTTATAGTGGACAATCGTGGTATAGAAAACTACGATGTGAACCCGATAGACGCTACAGCTACAATACAGTTCCCTGAAAGTGTAGAGGGCGTAGCGGGCAGTCTGGAATCGGTAGTAATAGTTCCTAACCCGTCGGGTGATGTTGCTAATATGCACATCGTTCTGACAAAAAGGGATGTGCTGAATATCAGCGTAACGGATATTACCGGCAGGGCAGTATGGACAACCAACAACCAATATGAAGCAGGTACGCAGCGTGTAGAGTTGCCTGCCTCTATGATGAGCAGCGGTGTGTACACCATACGTATTGCCGGAGAAGATAATAGCTACTCTTCAGTATTGAAGTGGGTGAAGCAATAAAACTATATATTGATGTAAAAATAAAATGCCCCTTTATGAGGGGCATTTTTTATGGGGCAGAAAAGTAAGAGCCTTAATTAGAATGGAGCATCATCATCCTCCGGTTTGGGACGGTTGAATTTTGACGGTGGTATCAGGTCATCATCATCCAGCGAGAAATCGTTGGCTTTGGAGGGCAGGGTCTGGTAACCGCCGCCACCTTGTATAAACATCTTGGAGCCGCCGAAGTCGCTCGGGTCGCGTCCTCTTAAGCCCGCCTGCGGGTTGTCTCCCGGCGATGGGGTAAAACCCCCACCACCTCCACCGAAGCCGCCAAATCCGCCGAAATTGTCGTTGGGCATATCTGTGAACTTCTGGTATTCTTTGATGAAGCGTACTTTAACCATATCGGTGCTACCGTTACGGTGCTTGGCTACGTGTATATGGGTCTCGCCCTCTATAGGCTGACCCATTTCGTCGTTATTGATGCCGTAGTACTCCGGCCTGTACAGGAACATTACCATATCTGCATCCTGCTCTATCGCTCCTGATTCACGCAGGTCGCTCAACTGGGGTACCTTCGATTCTTTCCTTGATTCTACCGAACGGTTCAACTGGGACAGTGCTATTATGGGCACTTCCAGTTCCTTAGCCAGTTGCTTCAGGTCGCGGGATATTTTAGATATCTCCTGCTCACGGTTGCCGCCTTTCTCTATACTTCCCTGCATCAGCTGCAGGTAGTCTATTACTATCAGTTTGATGTCATGTTTTTGTTTCAGCCTCCTTGCCTTGGCGCGCAATTCAAATATGTTCAGTGCTGCCTGGTCGTCGAGGAAGATAGGCGCTGTTGCCAGTTTGTTCATGCGCTGTGTCATCTGCACAAACTCATGCTCCTGCATACGGCCTTTGGTGATGGCATCCATGCTTACCTCCGTTACGGCTGCCAGCATCCTTTTTACCAGCTGTCCCGCGCCCATCTCCAGCGAGAAGAAAGCNNTGTTTTACCCACGGCAGGACGTGCCGCCAGGATGATCAGGTCTGTTTTTTGCCAACCTGATGTTAGTTTGTCCAGGTCTGTAAATCCGGTAGGTACACCCGTCAGATCGTCTTTTTTGTTTTTGGCTTCTTCTATTTCCTGTACAGTACGCACCAGCACATCTTTCAGGCTGGTGAAGTTTTTACGCAGGTGGTTGTCGGTTATCTCGTACAGGTTCGATTCAGCTTTATCCAGCAGGTCAAACACGTCCGTGCTGTCCTCGTAGGCGCTACCTATGATTTCTCCTGAGATGCGTATCAGTTCGCGCTGGATGAACTTTTCCATCACGATACGGGCATGCGACTCTACGTGCGCGCTCGATACCACGTTCATCGTCAGGTTGGTGAGGTAGTAGGGGCCACCTACCAGCTCCAGTTCATCGCTTTTTCTCAGTTCTTCGGTTACGGTCAGCAGGTCCACCGGCATACCCTTGTCGAACAGCCTGCGAATGGAGGCGTATATCTTTTGGTTAGCAGGGCCATAAAAACATTCGGGGCTCTGTATGATTTCCAGTACCTCGGCCAGCTTGTCTTTTTCCAGCATGATGGCGCCGAGAATAGCTTCTTCCAGTTCAGGTGCCTGGGGCGGGACTTTACCGTAAACCAGTGTCGAAATGTCAGGTTTGCGGTTTCGGGTATTACCAAATTCTTTCTTTATGTTAACAGCCATCTTGGGGTTAGCGTACTATTTATTGTAAAACAAAAATTATCCTTTCACTACCGGTGCTGTTTCCAGCATTTTTGCCCTTTTTTATGTTACCGCAACGTGTCCTAATCGTTAACGGAGCATTACCTGAAGGTTAAAAAGCGGTAGCTGAAAACGAATGTAACCTGAAAAAAATAACTTGTACCTGCTGTTCAGGAATATAATTTTCAGTCCTCCGCCCACAGCTTACACACAGCTTGTTCTATTGTATTATTGGNNCATATTCACACGTAACTGACAATTGGATGTGCATAAATCTCCCAGGAAACGATTTTTTTTAAACGATGCGAATTGCTATAATGATGGGTTATCTTTACACCCTATTTAAGTATTAAGGACAAAAAATGGTCATATCATACAATTGGTTGTCGGAGTACCTGCCTGAGCCTGTAGAAGCCGGGGAATTGTCACGTATTCTGACCTCAATAGGACTGGAAGTGGAGGCTATGGAGCCTGTAGAAGCCGTAAAAGGAGGACTGGAAGGGTTAGTTATAGGTGAAGTTTTGACATGTGAAAAACACCCTGATGCGGATAAACTCAAGGTGACAACAGTGAATATCGGCCGCCCTGAGCCCCTGCATATAGTGTGTGGTGCCCCTAATGTGGCAGCAGGCCAAAAGGTGGTAGTAGCGCCCGTGGGTGCAACTGTACACCCAACAAATGGGGCATCATTCCTGATAAAAAAAGCTAAAATACGTGGTGCGGCAAGTGAGGGTATGATATGTGCTGAAGATGAGATAGGCTTGGGCGAAGATCATGGCGGCATCATGGTGTTACCTGCTGATGCTGTTGTTGGTATTCCGGCAAAAGAACATTTCAATATCCCTGCAGGAGACACAGCTATTCATATAGGGCTAACACCTAACAGATCGGATGCGATGAGCCATATAGGTGTAGCTAAAGATGTAGCCGCATACCTGTCTTATCACAAGGGGGCTGAGTATAAAGCGAAACTACCTGTTACCGGTTTTACTGCATCAAACCAACCCGCTTCTATTAAAGTAGATATTAATAACCCTGAAGCATGTGCCCGTTACATGGGTGTCAGCATCAGTGGTGTGCAGGTAGCACCATCGCCTGAATGGCTGCAGCGCAGGTTGCAGGCAATAGATGTGAGGCCCATCAACAATATTGTAGATATTACCAACTATGTACTGCACGAGTACGGACAGCCCC
>DINJ01000089.1:5242-5655 GCA_002423665.1 Bacteroidetes bacterium UBA5543
TCACTTCGAAAAAGGAGTGGACATCAACAACCTGCAAGCCGCGCTGGAGCGTGCCGCACAGATGATGGTTGAAATAGCTGGCGGTACAATCAGCACAGAGATTACCGATGTATATGCCAGGCAGATAGAGCCGGTAACGGTTGACGTAAAGTTTGGCTATATAACAAAGCTGAGTGGTAAAAAGTACGACCAGGAGCGGATAAAGAAATTGCTGGTGGCACTGGGATTCAGTTTGCAAAATATTACAGAGGAAGGGTTTACTGTTGTTGTTCCTACTAATAAGACGGATGTGTTTCAACAGGCTGATATAGTGGAAGAAATACTGCGCATTGATGGCCTGGATAATATTCCCATACCGGAAAAGCTGAACATAACACTCAACCGCCCGATGCCGAACGATATGGGTATGAGGT
>DINJ01000089.1:5773-12458 GCA_002423665.1 Bacteroidetes bacterium UBA5543
TAAAACGGCAACAGTACACAACGAGCAGGGCGTGCAAATAAGCTGGAAGAAGCAGGTGTTGTGCCATATATCAGTTGTGCCTTCAAAGAAACTGGCGGATTTTGATATCAGGCAGCAGGTCTATTTCGCGGCGATCAACTGGGATTTGTGGATGAAAGCAGCAGATGCCGGTAAAGTGAAATACGCCGAAGTGCCGAAATACCCATCGGTACAGCGCGACCTGGCCATAGTGATAGACCAGCAAGTAACGTACCAGCAGGTGCAGGAGGTAACTGATAAACTGGCTATCGATTCGTTGCAGGGGTATAGCTTNNGTTCGATGTATTTGAAAGTGATAAACTGGGCGCCGGCAAAAAGTCTTATGCCCTGAATTATATTTTCCAGTTGCAAGACCGTACCTTAACAGATGAAGAAACGGACAAACTGGTACAGCAATTGGTGAGTGCATACAAAAGAGACTTACTGGCGCAAATCAGGGAATAATGCAGGAACTGACTTTGTTACATAGCAAACTGGACAAGCTGCTGAAAAAATATGCAGCATTGCAGGCTGAAAAAGAAAGCCTGCAACAGGCATTGCACCAACAAAAGGACGAACTGCAACAACTGAATAAGAAAGTAATAACCCTGGAAGAACAATTGACGACAGCCCAGACCGCCGATGCGATAGCATCTAAAGGGGATAAGAACGCCATGCGTAAGCAACTGAATTCGTTGATAGGAGATATAGATAAACTACTGGCATCACTCAATGACTAAAAGGAATTCCATTCTCTTCGTTTTGTTTTTCCTGTTGTGCGGCATGCATATGGCCTGCAACAAAAATAACGATGGCCGAAGCCCCTGCCTGGAGCCGAGGAGGTACTTCCTGAAGCTGCAGGCCATGAATGCTGCAGATACAGGTAGTACGGGGGTAGAATATAAAATGCCATCACCTGTGGTAGGTTACGTAGATACAAGCACATGGTTTCCCGGCAGTACTTTTCCCGGCAGTACATTCGCCGGACCACTTTCAGCTATTGTTGATAGTACCCGATGGTTTATAATGCCGGATACTAATAACCGTACCCAGTTGGATACGATTACTTTTTATTACGAACGTAAGCCGGTATTCCTGTCTACCGCATGTGGTTATGCTATGGTATATTCATTGAAGAATATTGTGACTACTAACTACCTGATTGACTCTGCGCGAATAGAAAAAACTGAAGTAACTAACGCAACAGATGTAATACATGTTAAGGTATTTTATAATTAGCATATTATTTCTGACCGCTACGGTATCTGCCTCTGCACAGGAAGATGTGGAGGAAGAAGAGGAGCGTGTTGCTATAGTAGATAGCGCACACCAGTTACGATTAGGTTTTGATATCAGCCGCATACTCTTCAACGAGATGCAGAAAGACAAGGAGAAGCGTATCAGCTACGAACTGGAACTTGATTTTTACTGGAGGAGGGACATGTATATAGTAGCTGAAGGTGGGTGGGGTAATGCATCGCTCAACTACCCTGACCTGGCGTACAACAGCAGTAATATATTCTTCAGGGCGGGCATCAATAAGAGCCTGCTGCCGCGATTAGCGCAAAATGACTGGGATATGGCATTTATCGGCTTGCGCTATGGTATGGGGTTCATCAATCGCAGTGATGCCAGCTACAAGATAACAGACAGCACCTGGGGGACCGTATCAGGAAATGTACCCGGGGCTAATCTTACCGCGCACTGGATAGAACTGACGGGAGGGGTAAGGGTAGAAGTAGCTAAACATCTGTTCCTGGGTTGGAATATGCGGGGCAAGTTTATGCTTAATGCCAAGCAATTTACCGAACTGCCACCCTACAATATAGCAGGTTATGGCAAGGGGGAGAAGAACACAGTGTTTGACTTCAACATATTCCTCAGTTATGCCATACGCTGGGACAGGAAACATATTCCCAAACCTAAAGAATAGCTTATAGTATTCCGTAAGTAACGGAACTCTTTTTCAACAGCGCTTCTATTTCTTTTTCTCTTTTTAATACACGCATACGTGTAGGGGAGAATATCCAGGTGGTACGAAGTTTGTTCAGCCTGTCCTGAGGTGGCTGAAAAATGATACGCTTCAGCCAGTTCCACGCTACAAAATGCCGGAATGTATGCGAAAGTTTGACGAAATAGATGACAGTTGATTCATTACTCTCGTCCAGTATTTCCTGTAATTCCTGTTTGTCCGTCAGTGATGATATACACAAAACAGTTCCCTGCTTTGGGTTGAAATACTCGCGCAGGTTTTTGTCTTTATGCCATCCGCTGTTGCTGATGATGCGGGATGCTTTTTCCGCATCGCCCAGGTGCTCAGGCAGGTTAAATTGCTGGTCGGGTATATAACGCATGGCCCACTCTTTGGCAGCCAATGTATCATACACGGTCCACACATTGTTTTTGTAATAATTCTGCATCTCTTTCAGATAACCTTCACCCAACCATTGGGCTTTCATAGGTGCGTAAAAGGATGCGTAGAAATACAGGTGCGAGGCAAAAGGTTCAAAACGCTCGGGTATGCGTACTACCAGTTCACGGTTTTTGGCATATACTTTCCATACTATACGGCGTACGTCGTCGCCCGATTCGAAATCTTTATAGTTCAGGTATTCGCCCTCTACGCGGCGTAGCTGGTCTATTCGTATATCGGTTGTTTCTGTTTTCTTAGGTGCTACTTCTTTGTCTTCCTTTTTGTTCAGCACGGGCGGTTGATGAAATTGTCCTGTAACAGGCTGATGAACCGCCAGTGAAAACAGGTGCAGCATATCGTGGAAGTAAACAAACCCGCCTTTCAATNNAATTGATACTCCTTAATGTCCGGCAACTCCAGCCTGCTGCGCCCTGCAATGGCTACGGGCCAGATGCTTTTTTCTTTTCGCTTGTTAGACAGCAGGCTGAATTTATCAGTCATTTCGTGGTCGTCGTAAAACAACCTGCCTTTCACAAAACCCAGTAAAGGACGTTTAGCTCCTTTCAACGATGCGTCCATGTACAGCTTATTCTTACGCCCATTGATGGTTTGGGTAACGAAGTTCAGTTCCAATCCCGTACTGCGTTTCCTGTACAGCCAGATGTAGTACAGCCAACTTGCGATTGTGCTGATGATGGATGCCAGTATCAGCGCTATGATAAACCAGAAGACCATTTTGCCCATCAGGATGATGAAAGGGCGGAAAGGTTCAGGGTCAGTTTTAGAAGCGGGATTGTACAGCAATTTATACCCCAGCCATGCCGCNNAATACTGCACACAATACTGTGTTGATAGTAAAGGGGAAATACTGGGCGTAATACCTGAACAGCCATTTTGTTTTTTTCCAGGACATAAATACAGCATGAAAAATAAGCAATTGTAGTTCAATAATCTGTTAAAAACAGTAGTAATCTTGGTTGGTTCGGTTACATCCTATCTGTATCTTTATCTGGTAAATTTTATGTTATGAAAAACTTACTCATTGTGTCATTCATGTTATTATCCCAACTTTCCTTCGCGCAGAAGGGACAGGCTGAGAAGGCCTCACAGGAAAAATATGCGGCTGAGGGTATGGCCAAACTACAGGAGATGATGGCTGGTATAGCCAACGCCGAAACCAGGCCTGTATACATATTCCCCATAGCAATGACTATGCGTGTAACCGAGTATAAGGGTGGCGCGAAGAAAGATGCAACGGATATAAAGTACCATGTAAACGGAGCAGAAGAAACATTTTCATTTGCCGGGATGGGAAATAAGAATGCAGACAAAAATATGATGGTTGTGTACGACAACAAAAAGAGCACCATGGTGATGGTTGACTTGCAGAAGAAGACCTATGTGGCTATGAACATAAATGCCTTTAAGGGTATGGAAAAGCAGATGGGTGGTAATAGCAGTAAACCAGAGAATATTAAATGTAGTAAAAGTGGTAAAACGAAATCAATACAGGGTTATTCCTGCGAGGAGTTTGTATGCGTGGATAAGGAAAGGGACAGCAGGGCGGAAGTATGGGTAACTGATAAAATACCTGTGGATATAGCACAGTCATTCAAGGGCAGCCCGATGGCGGCATTTTTCAACAGTGTGGATGGTGCGGGAGGATTAAATGGAATGATGATGGAAGGTAAATTCTACGAAAAAGGTGAATTGAAATCAGGTATAGAAATGGTGGACATAAATACAAAATCCAACCAATCAATTACATTGAGCAACTATAAAAAGTCGGATATGTTTGGCGGACGTTAGTCGCCCTCCAGCTTAATACCCGTCTTGGTCAGTGATATTTTTCTTTGTTTGTANNGGCAAGTAACCGTTATTTTCATCTAGCAGGCGCAATATTTTATCGGTTTCACCTTCTATGCGCTGGTAGCCTTTCTTGCCGAGTGATACGGTTATTTTATTGCCTTCCAGTATTGACTTTACATAGCCCTGTTCCCGGTCGCCGGGATCCAACTCTTTGAACACTTCGTTGTAATGCAATAAGCCCTCATGCCTGTTGTTGATAATAACTGCATAGCCAAGGTCTGTTTCCCTCCAGATGATTATATCTACTTCATCTCCTTCTTTTACGGTCAGTTCATCATTGTCCAGGTAGCGTGAGATATGTTCGGTAGCTGCCACACGGCCGGTCATTTCATCGAGGTAGACGTATACCAGGTACTTACCGCCTACACGTATGGCAGATTTCTGTTGTGACAGGGGGAGGAACAGGTCTTTCATCAGGCCCCAGTCCAGGAAAGCGCCTTGAGGGTTTTTATCTTTTACCTGCATTACAGCTACCTCGCCTACAATGCCATTGGGCTTTTGGTTGGTGGCTATCAGCCTGCCCTCGTTATCGTGATAGATGAATACTTCTATTTCGTCACCATCCTGCACACCAGCCGGTACAAAACGCTTGGGCATCAGTATTTCCACGTCGCCGCCGTCCAGGTATATACCAAAGTCAACATGTTTTACCACTTTTAATTTATGATATATACCCGCTTGCGGTGCCATATGCTGATTGCTTTGCTGCGAAGCTACTCTTATTTTTTCAAAGCCATGGTCAGCAGGAACACGGATTCTTCTACTGCAACTACGGTATGTGGTATTTTTTCGTGCAGGGTCAGCATATTTCCTTCCACAAGCCTTTTTTCTTCATCCCCTACTTTAAACCGGATATGCCCTTTCAGCACTTGTACACTGATTATGCCTTCGGCTTTATGTTCCGGCAGCATACCGTCGGCATGCAGTCCTATCATCACTATACGCATAGTATCAGTCTTAAGCAGGGTAATGGCATTACGCTGACTGTTCAGCCAAGCCTCCTCACTTTTTAGTTGCTGTATGTATTGGTTCAGGTTTATTTCTACCATTGCTGCGTCAATTATCCTGTCGCCTTCCGGCCTGTTTCTTGTTGCTTCGTTCATTCGTTCTTCCATAGCTACATATGTTTTTCTTAAAACTAAATACAGGGGATTATAAAAAATATGATATTTGTTATCTCTATTATTAAAACGATTGCAAATGAAGAATTGTTTATTTTCTTTCCTGATGATTGGTGCATTAAATGTGGTAAATGCCCAGGTTAGCATCACAGCTAACGACATGCCCGTAAATGGCGACACCCTGCGTTACAGTACTACAATAGCCGCAGGATTTAATATTAACCTGAACGATACAGGTGCGAATAAGGTGTGGAATTTTGATACACTTACTCCAACGATACAGCGTATTGATGAGTATAAAACTGCTGTACAGGTAAATCCTTTATATGCATTGACCATCTCTCCAACCGCTTATGGCTATAAGGTAGCAGATACATTAGGTTTGGGCAGCAGTCCTTTGCCCGTTACTGTCACCGAGGTGTACACTTTTTTTAGTAAGAAGAACAGCCCGTCCCGCTTTGTAGCGGAGGGGTTTGGGGCTCGTGTAAGCGGCACCCCGATACCTGCCACATATTCCAACGAAGATGAGTGGTATTATTTTCCATTGAATTATGGTAATGATGATACTTCTGACTTTTACCTGAAAGTACAAGTGCCTTCCCTTGGCTCGCTGGTGCAGGAGGGTGACCGCTATACAAAAGCAGATGCCTGGGGAACGATTAAAACGCCTTATTTCACTACACCCCAAAACTGTATCAGGGTAAGGTCGGAGGTAATAGCTGTAGATAGTGTGCAAGTCTCTCCGCTACCTGCTATTGGCTTACCGCGTCGTACTGTTGATTATAAATGGCTGATACCCGGTGAGCATTACCCCGCGTTGTGGATTACCACAACGGTGACAGGCAGCACTGAAACAGTAACTGCTGTGCGGTACAGAGACAGTTATCGTCCATCATCCGTTCAGGATGCTGCAAAAGGAAGTATGATAAGCAGGCTGAATATTTATCCCAATCCGGCGACGAATGATGTGCAGATTACTATACCGGCAAATATATCGGAATATTCAGTCGAAATTCTGGATGCGCAAGGACGAGTACTTAGTTCTGTTCAAAATGAGCCTATAATCAGCATTGCAAAAGTAGCACCCGGCAATTACCTGGTACGGTTGAGTCATGATAATGGAGTGGGGTACGCAGCATTGGTAAAGCAATAAGCAAACAAGTATATAAAACAAAACAGGCGCCTTACGGGGCGCCTGTTTAATATTACAACGAGAGAGACAATTTTGATTATTCCTGAGTAGCAGTGTATACTACATCTACAG
>DINJ01000089.1:12589-15566 GCA_002423665.1 Bacteroidetes bacterium UBA5543
TTGCTCAGTACCAGGTTGGTAGTCTGAGAAGCAGAAGAAGTCTGGTTAGCCTGGTTTTGTGCGTTAGCAGTAAAACCGATTGTTGCGAAAGCTGCGATTGCGATGATCTTTTTCATTTTGTTTGTTTTTTTAGTTGGTTTGTTTGATTGATTTGTTGTTTGTGTCTCAATGACAACACAAAGATGCGACGGGCAAGTGCCTGTAGAGAAATTTTCCGCATCTGTTAACGCCCGATTTGCAAGCGGTTAACGGGCAATTAACAAAAATACAGTCGTAATTATTTGAAAATCAATTTATTATGGAGTGGCGGTATTGCTGACCGGTTTTTATGTCAGGTTATTTGCCAGGCTGTATGTTGCGGGTGTTATACAACTATGTATGCCTGTTGCTCTGGTAGGGCACGTACATGTACAGGTATAATACGCGTGAATACCTCATAGTCCAGGGCTGTAATAGCACCACTACTGCCGTGCTTACCGCCATATAGTAGTACAGGCTGTTGTCAAAATAGCTAAGGCCGAATACAGGCCAATACCAGGCCAGGTTCAGGAAAAAGATAATAACCGTTAGGGCATAGTTGATACCCGGACCATTATTAGTTTCATTCACCATTTTTTGCCCGCATACGGCACAATTATCTACCAATTTGAGGCTTTTGCCGAGTGGAAATACACTTTTGTTGACAAACATGTCCCCTTTTCTACAGTTAGGACATTTCATTTTTACAATGCCGCCTACCAGTGAAGCAGATTGTGTATCGTGTGCGCACATAAGGCTGCAAAGGTACTTTTATTCTGAAAGTAAGTCAAGAAGACAGAACCAGTGCTATGAGCCCTGCTCGGAGTTGCGGTTGATGAAGTATTGTTTTTCACCCTCTACAAGCAAAACACGTACACTGCGCAGCCCGTTGTCATCATAATCCAGAAGGGCTTGTACGGGCTCGTTATCGGCAGGCTTATATATGTATTCCAACCCGTCAATCAGTACGGTTTGACCGGTGATAATGATAGAGCCCGATGATTCTTCGTGGATGACATGTTCGGACCCATCAGATAGAAAAGATATGTATTGCGTGCGGTTGTAGGCATATGTCTTACCGCCACGGCTGAGCATCCTATACAAAATGATGGCCAGTATGGCGGCTATTCCCAGTAATATCGGACGCATTATTGATTCCACAAGAATATATTTAGGTATTTCCTGAAACGAAAAATACTAAAAATCAATTATAAACAGGTAATCCCAAAAGATTTATTCATTAAGAATAAATAGCCTGTTGTGCAAAGTAAATGATTAAGGGACAATAACTGTTAATGCAATTTTTCCACGCGGTGTTTATAACCCTGCAGTTGTAATTTAATAGCCAAATACCTCGCGGCCGAATAATTTGGTAAGGGAGTCTTCAATCCTGACAATATCCCCATGGCTGGTTTTTACTTTCAAAACAACGTCAAAAAGGTTGGTGTCAATCTCCCTTACGTCCACATTGTACCCTTTCCCGTTCAACTCATTCTTCTTTTTATAGGCATCAGCTTTAGAGTCAGTAGTAGCCACTACCATCGTGNNTGGAGTTGTTCTGCACAGGCGCTTGTACAGCAGGGGCGTTCTGAGTTTGCTCCTCTATCTGTGGTTTTGGTGTTGTAGTAGTTGGCTGAATTTGCTTGTCGGCTGTAACGGGCATGGTTTCTACAGGTACATCTCCAACGCTGTCAGTCGCAGTTTCGGTAGCGGGCATGATTGTTTCCTGTATGGGTTGTTCTATTGTTTCTTCAGGCATTTCAGGAAGGGTGAGTGCAGGTTTGATAGCCTTGGGTTTAGGTGCCATATAGCGTTCATAGCCATAATATGCTCCACCTGCCAATACTATCATCAATAGTATGACGAATATTATCCTGGCCCAGTTCAGTCTCTCCGGCTCTTCGTGCTCCTGCATATACTGCTGCATATGTGGTGGCGCGGTTGGCATTGCCGGTTGCTGCGCGGCCATGGGCGAACCCACCGGGGTAGTAGGTATATACGGTTGGTGTGGTATAGGGGGGCGCTCATTTTGTCGCATGGACACGCCTTTCTGAGCGGCAATTGGTGTGGCTTTGTACTGCAGGTGCGGGTCTGTTACAAAACCTATCCTGCCATCGGCCGAAGTGAATTTGCCCAAGTGCGGCAACGATACCATATTACCCGCATCCAGGCTCATTTTTGTTTCGCTGCTGAAATCGCGCAGGGCGTTAGAAGCTTTGGTGATGCTGATCTGTTCATTAGTAGCAATATAGTTAGCTAAAGATTCGTCAACATTTCCACCCGGCACCATAATGATTTCGTGCGACGGTGCGTGCAGGTTTTGACCATCGTATGTAGCGGCTTTTCTTGAAAACTGCAATGTGCCCAAACCATGGACATAACACTGCTCGTTCTTCAATAAAAATAAACCAATATATTTTGCTACATCCATGTATTACGAAATCCTCTTTTGTGTTTTGAGGCTGTAAAATAAATAAATAGGGTTAACTATGGAAAATTATCCCATTGTTATTTAAAATTTCAACCTGGCCCCTGCTATAATATTCAGGCCGAAAGCATCATAACCATACCAGCGCTGATATTTACTGTTCAGCAGGTTGTTAGCCTGCACAAAAATATTGAGACGTTTTATTATTTCATATTCCGCGCCTGCCCCTATGTCCAGTATTGAACTAAGCTTTACAGTCCTGTTACCATTATCAAGAGCATAAAGTTCATCTATGAAAGAGATATATGCGTTAATGGTAAGTTTTTCAATAGGCGTTGCCAGCACATCGCCTGTAAAGTTTACACCTGGCCTGTGCCATACCTCCGGGTGAGATTTTTTGACGAAGTTCATCCACTGTCCGCTAAAACCTATAGAGAAAGTTTCAGCAATGTGATAACGAATAGCAGCCTGCAAGCCAATGGCGTTTACTTTGTCATACAGCAGCAGGAATTGCTTTTTATCATTAGCTGT
>DINJ01000190.1:0-30719 GCA_002423665.1 Bacteroidetes bacterium UBA5543
TCCAACAAGGGGTTGCGAGCATATGTGCTTATAGGCGTACCATTTATAAAATAAGCTAGTGTAGCTGCCTGTGATACCTTTAAAAAGTCCCTGCGTTTCATCTATTGCAGTTTTAAATAATCAACATAAATTGTGTTCGGCCAGGTGTGTCAGTTCTGTGAGCAGACTTACCAGCCTTGATCTTACTATATTGGTATTGGTTGTATTGGGATTGCCTATATAGGCAGACCAGGCATTGGTCCAGTAATAATCCTGAGTTTGCCCACTAAGTAGTGTAGCTACCTTAAAAGTGGTTTTCATATTCTGTGATATGCCTACGCCTAACAATAGGTCACAGAAAAAATCAATCAGGAGATTGGGGTCTCCCGGACTATAGAATTTCTTAGCCAGATGCATCGGGTCTATTTTGATAGCCGTGCCCGTACCTGCCGAGAACCCTGAATTGAGCATCATATCCATAAACTGCATACGTCTTGGCATGGTGGTTGAGTCAATCCATTTCTGATAATAGTCGGGCTCCTGGTAATATGCCGGCCAGCCTGCAACATTCGGTGGCCAGTTTGGCTCGCATCCAAGCTGTGCCATGTAACTGCGTAAGTAGTTGTATATTTTATACTCATTGTCGGAGCGCCATCCACCCGGCAATTGCATATCGAAGGTTCTGAAAGTACCTACGATATAATCTATAGGGTTACGAATAACACAATCCATACTCAACATATCGTAGAAGTGCTCACTCTTCAGCAACGTTTCCAACACAGGCTTTATCTGCCAGTTGGTATTTACCATCATTTGCGCCAGCGGAATGATGATATTATATTCAGTAGTATTATCAATATCGTAATAGACAAAGAAGCGGTATAGCTTGCGAACAATAAATTTAGCCACCTCCTGTTTGCTAAAAATCATGTCGATTAATTCGTCTGTCTCTTGCTCGCCGGCAGCACCTGTTTTACCTGTAATAACCTTGTTGCCAAAGAAATTTGAAAATGACTTGTTAGAAGTATCGTGCAGACTTGAATTGAATGTACCGGCCCATGTTGTGGTACTATATCGCCATCCTGTAAGTATTTTTGCAGCCGCTTTTATATCGTCTTCAGAATATATCGGCTTATAGTTTTTGCCAAGAGTGAATAATTCAAACAATTCCCTGGCATAGTTTTCGTCCGGAGCTGTTTTAGTATTAAGGTAGCCATTAAGATAACGCAACATTGCAGGGTCTTTAGTTATCTGGGTGACCATAGTTTTGAAATTACCCAGAGCGTTATTACGCAGAATCATGTGGTGATTGTACATCATATGCGCATAAGCAACAGTAGGATACTCTGTAGCAAAATGATTGTGCCAGAAGAATACCATCTTTTCTGTGATCCTGCGCTGAGGTTGGTAGATCATATTTCCTATCCACCAGTTAGTCATCGACAACCTCCTATAACTATTTACCGTACTATCGCCATATGGGGCATTTACCCACGTGTCGTCCAGTGGCACACCTGTAGGATCGTTATATGTAGCAGTATTGTAATTGTTAACCGGAGGATTAGGTGTAGTTTGCGGAGATAATAACTCATCCACAGCTTGTTCCATTGTCATTGTCCTCAATGCAAGTACATCTTCGTACTTCACACCAAACATCGTTCTCCTTAAAAGGTGAATGATTTCATTATCCGTCCACTGCCCTGTGTATTTTGTGAGGGTGCCTGTTGTCTTATTGAGGCCCCTTGGCAACTCTTTGTTTGCGTACTTATAATAAATGAGATCGTCGGTAACTACCGGCTCAGCTTCAGCTTGTGTCGCAATGAGTTCTTCAAAAAACTCGCGACGATTAACTTTACCCATTGTAAATCATTTATACATTATGAGACCCACCGGTTTCCGGCAGGTTTAATGAAAAGTTAAAAAGACTATTTGATATTTAATAGCTTACAATTTGTTTTTTAACCGCCTTATAATCAGTAAGAAAAGGAGTTTTAGTCTAAAAGATTGATTTTAAACCATATACGCAAATAGCCACAAAAAGGCACAATACGACAAGAAGTATTAATTAATTCAAAATTGTTACCCTTTCGTCTACTTCCGGGTTGATCAACAACAGGCCGGGCGCTTTGCCGGGGTCAATACTGCCGATAATATTATCCAATTGTAGCGCACGTGCGCCGTTGAAAGTAGCCCAACGCAAGAGAACCTCCCAGTCTAAAGAAGGATAATGCTGTTTTATCGTAAGTAATTCTGCAAAAACAGATAAAGAATTGTTGGACGCAAGGCTATCCGTACCGATACAAATATTTTTACATTCTTCTACCAACATAGGAATATCAGGTAGTGTATTCTCGATATATAAATTTGCATTTGGACACAAACACCAATAAACGTTCTCTAACAGAGTTTGTGCCACCTCAATATCAACACGCCCTGTAAATGTGTTATGTACAAAAATGACGGGATGGGCAGGAGACAACCATTGAAGATATGTTTGCAAAGATGACTTACCCGATGGGATGAAAAAATCATCATTAATTCCTACTGCTTTCAGCAGATCTCTTATCTCACCTTCTTTTAATAGGTAATATTCATCTTCAGCCCGGCATTCCTGGTTGTGCACAGATATCAGGGCATTTTCATCCAACTTATCAATGAGCGAAAAAAGCTGCCTGGAGACTGAATATGGTGCGTGAGGAACCATTGATTGGCGGGTAATTTTCTTCACCTGCTTTTGGCCTGCAAACTGTTGCAATACAGACTGTGCCTGCTCAAACTGTAATGAAGGCGTTTCCGAAAAACCTATGGCTTCAACAAATGTGTGAAAATGTATCTTGTCGGCTTCTCTAAGATCAATTGTATCAGCTGTATTTGCAATATCTCCTACGGCAACTATACCGTTTGCCAACATATGGCTGAATGCGGCACTCCGGGCAGTTATCTTTTGTTCTTGTGTGTAGTTGTTTCTTAATACTGCTACGTTTCTGAGAAATGGGACAAGGCCTGTATGTTCAGGCAATTGCCCTTTCATATGCGACAGTTCCAGGTGACAGTGCGTATTTACAAAACCAGGACAAATAATACCATTGTATGACTGCACATCCATACTCGGTGTATAATCATGCAAGGCCATTATTGTGCCATCTGCAGATAATTCAATAACCGTGCCCTCGGGCAACCAATGCTTACCATTGTGTATGCGCGTGGCGGTCAGCAGCATATTATTGTTTGAAATATTTCAGGTTTATCACTTCCTGCTCTGTCAGCAAACGCCATTTACCGCGCGGGATATTCTTTTTTGTAAGACCAGCATACATCACGCGGTCCAGTTTTTCAACTGTATAACCCAGGTGCTCAAATATTCTGCGTACAATGCGGTTTCTTCCGCTATGTATCTCTATACCGATCTCATTCTTTTTTTCCAGGTATGCCATAGCGTCTACCTGCACAGGGCCATCTTCCAGGGTAAGGCCTTCCATTATTTTGTCAAAATGCATTTTTGACAATGATTTATCCAGTGTAACCTGGTACAACTTTTTGATATTGTATTTAGGATGAGATAATTTCTGAGCCAGTTCTCCGTCGTTGGTAAGCAACAACAGGCCTGTGGTATTTCTATCTAGCCTGCCTACAGGGTACACCCTTTCATCACCGGCGTCTGCTACCAGTTCCATTACGGTACGCCTTTCTTTCGGGTCATCCGTTGTAGTCAGGTAGTTCTTAGGTTTATTCAGCAATATATACACCAGGTTTTTCTGAGAAGTTATGATTTTGCCTTCATATTCAACCTTGTCCCCGGACTGTACCTTATAGCCGGGCTGCAGCATTACATCACCGTTAACCTTTACCTTGCCCTGTTTTACCAACTCTGCCCCCTCGCGCCTGCTGCAAATCCCGCAGTGGGCTACATATTTGTTCAGTGGCATGGCTGCATCCTCTTTTCCGGCAGGTTGTGCCTGTGGTTTTCCGGATGCACCTACCTGCTTTTCACCGCTTTGTTTCCTGTCAGCATGTTTCTGCACAGGCTTTCGTTTGTCAATATCGCGCACAAAACGCCTGCGTTCGCCCCTTTCAGAAGAATTTCTGTCATTCTTCTGTCCCTCATTTCTTTTGCCTGTAAAGCGTTCTCTGTTCATATCAGCCTTTATGCGTCTGCAAAGGTACAATCTATTAATAATAGAAACGGGCTGCCACAGCAACCCGTTTCATAACTATCAGTGAATAATATTTACTCTTCAGTCTTCTTTTTAGCAGCCTTCTTAGGGGCGGGTTTTGCCTCACCATCTTCTTTGGCTACGGCCTTTTTCTTTGTCGCCTTCTTAGGTGCGGGTTTTTCCTCTGCGCTTTCTTCAGCTACTTCTTCCGTTTTCTTTTTAGCGGCTTTTTTCTTAGCTGCAGGTTTTTCTTCAGCTACTGGTGCTTCTTCAGCTGCCTGTTCTTGTGCAGTTTCTTCTTCCTGCATCATACTATCAAAGTTCAACAGGTCGTTTTCCTTTAACATGTGATACCATTTCAGCATCTTCTTCATGTCACTTACATATACCCTGTCTTCATCAAAATCAGGAAATACTTTGCTGAAATATGATTTAACTGAATCATTGTCGGCTTTTTTCGCATCAGAGGGTGCCGGAGTAGAGCCTTCTGCTTCCTTCATTTTCTGGAATACCTCATGAAGGCGTACATTATCACCCGTAGTGTACACTTCTATACTTTCCAACGGAGTGACATTGTGTAAACGGGCTGAGATAAACTTCGTGGTTTTGTCCGAAATATTCCGAACAATAGCTCCATCGCTTTTTGAAGTCAATAATTGGTACAAACCACCAATACCTGTAACCGATACAATTTCTTTATAATCCATACAATATTTGAAAGGGCAACAAAAATAATAGTTTTCGCCCAATATGCGGCTTTATGTCAAAAATCTTTAGCGCACCAGTATTATCGTGCCTTTGTACATTACCTCTTCGCCATTATCGCCGCATATACCTTGTACATAGTAATTATATGTACCTAAATCTTGTAAAACGCCTTTATATATGCCATTCCAACCGTCATCAGTATTCCTTGTTTCAAATACTCTTTCGCCAAACCGGTTGTAAATAGAAAATGTTTTTAATTTGAATATTCCTTTGAAGCGAATACGGGCTAAATCATTCAAACCATCATTATTAGGTGTAAATGCATCAGGAATAAATACAATACAACAATTATTATATTCAATCGTAGCAACTGCTGAATCTGTGCAATTATTCGCGTCTGTTACCATTACCCTATAACTACCATTAGGCATAGCTTCTATACCATATCCATATCTTTCGGGGCTGGTGTTCCATACATATTGGTATCCGGGTGTACCGCCGGACACATATGCTTCAATCCGACCGGTATTATCCACCCCCTCACAGTCGTTGGGAGTTACTTTCATATCAATTTGTATCTTCTCAGGTGATTCTACAACAATTGTTGAGTCTTTTTTGCAACCTGCACTATCTATTGTTGATATTAAATACTCTTTTGATATCAAGCTGTCGAAATATGGTGTGTTTTTGTACTCACCGGAATCAATTTTATAGGCAAGTGGCGCAATACCACCTNNCAATACCACCTGATACCTGTAAAGTTATTTTGCCATCGGCGCCACCATAACAACTGACGGGGCTTGCAACAATACCGTCATATAGTATATGCGGGTATCCAACCAGTTCTATAGTAGTATCATACAAGCAGTTTTTAGCATCTCTTATCCTTATAAGGTTAGGCCCTTCCTTGAGTCCTGAAAAGCTATTGGACGGTGAATAGGTCCATCCGTTTGCAGCAAACATGTAAGGCTGCACGCCACCATTGCCATAAACTTTTATGGCGCCATCCGTATAACCTTCGCAAGTGGGATTGGTAATGACCGGGTTAACGATAAATAATGGCGCCGGTTCTGTAAGTACTACAGTACTATCTTTAATACATCCGTTGCCATCCTGCATTTTTACTACATGCGGGCCGGCACTCATATTCACCAGGGTCGGAGTGGTGAAAAAGGGCTGCTGATCATATGCATAGCTAAACGGGGGTGTACCGCCGGTACCATCGATATAAATACTGCCTGATGAATCGCTAAAACACTCAAGATGAGTAAGCTGCAATCTGAACTTCATTCCGGGAGGTTCGGTAAGTGTAACTACTGTATCGCGCCTGCAGTTGTTGATGTCTATAATACTTACAACGTGCGTGCCCGCTTTTAATGCACCGAAGCTACNNGATAAACGTGTTGCTATTAACTGCATATAAATATCCAGGAGTGCCACCTGTTGCATTTACAGTAATATCACCATTGCTGTAACCATTGCAGGTAGGATTTGTAACCTGTAAAGATGGTATAATAATAGTTGGTTGCCCTACGGTTACATTAGTATCTAGTTTGCAGCCCAGGGTATCTTTTACATGTATCGAGTACGAATTTGCCTTGAGCCCGCCAAATGAGCCTAGAGAACTGTAGCTACCCGTATTGAGCGCATATGTATACGGAGCGACACCGCCACCACCTATTGTTATAATAATACCGCTGCTACTGTCATAGCACAGGGCATCAATAACGGCGATATTTGCTGTTACCTTAATTGAATCTGTAATCACCAGGTTTGTATCAACTATGCAATTATTACTGTCGCGGACATGTAACATATACGTACCTGCTGCCAATGACGGGAATACGGGATTTGATGAATAGGTGCCGAAGCCTATCGCATACCTGTATCCGGGCGTACCGCCGGTAGCGCTCATGATAACACGACCATTATCCAATGGAGTACACGATGACTTTTTGACAGAAGCACCCGGAATAATACGGGCCGGCTGAGTTACTGCGATAACTGTATCCTCAACACAATTATTGCTGTCCCGCACATAAAAATTATATGTCGTTGCCTGCAACCCGTTATATATCTGTGATGTGGTAAAGGCACTGGTATTGATGGCATAAGTATAAGGGCTGATACCACCTGAGCCATACAATATCACCTCTCCACCCGGTACATTGTAACACTTGAGATTAGTTACCAGCACAGAGTCAAATTTTACCGGTGTCGGCTGGCTCACGGTTATCAAGGTATCGCGAATACAACTGTTTTGATCGCGAATATGGATAGTATACGAGCCCGCAGGCAGTGGCGTAAAAGTTGTACCCAAACCGAAAGCGCCTGTACCTATAGCATAATTATATGGCGCTACACCACCATTGCCCAATACGGTAATACTACCTGTGCTGTCGCCATTGCACAATACATTGGATATGGAAATATTGCCGTTAATTTTCGTGGGTTGGGTGAGTACGATAGCGGTATCCAGGTAGCATTTATTGGTATCTTCAATATGGAAGTTATGTGTTTTGGCCGGCAGGTTGGCAAATGTATTAACCGGAGACAAAGAACCCGAACCTACCAACTGATACCTGTATGGCGGTGTAGCCCCGGAGGCGTTCAGCGTTATTGCACCTGTACTGTCGCCATTACATAATATATGAGTAAGTAGCGCAGTAGCGTTGACCCTGACAGAATCAGGTAAAACAACCAGAGTATCCAACACGCAATTATTACTGTCTTTTACACTAATTGAATAACTACCGGAAAAGAGCCCGCTGAATACATTAGTAGAACTGTACGGCCCTGCCCCGAAGGCATAGAGATATGGCGCTGTTGTGTTTTTGCCGGTAATTGTGATGACACCGCTGTTGAAATAATTGCAGGGCGGCTGGTTCAGCACTACATCTGCACCCACCTTTTGCGGGTTAGGTATCATCACCAAAGTATCTTTCACACAATAGTTACTATCCCTTACTTTAAAAGTCTGCAGGCCGCTTCCCTGGTTACTGAAAGTATTGACCGTACCAAAGGCACCTGAACCCACCGCATACTTGTAAGGTGCTAACCCGCCTACACCATTCACANNTGGCATTTGTATCATTATGACACTTAGGCGGTGTAAGCGCCAGGTTGATGCCCAAAATAGGTGGCGGCGCTATCACTAATGTTGTATCCTTAAAACATGTGTCGGCATTAATTACCCTGATAGTATATGTACCCGGTGACAGGCTATCAGTTTGCACTGCTGTGACACCATTAAAATTGTGTACCTGTGTGCTACCCTGCAACACCTGTAACCGCCATGGAGAGGGCGATACAGACGGAGTCATCGTAAATACAGCTTTTTTGACACAGGTAGCCAATGATGTAATAGCTATAGCTACAGATGGCTTGTGTTGTACATTGATAGTATAGGCAATAGTTTGCTTGGAGGCCAATGGACAACCCTGGTCAGTATATGTAATAAAGAAGTTGTAGGAGCCGGGGGTGATACTGCTCACATTCCAGCTGAACGCACCTGTGGGCGCAATGGTGTTATTGTTGGTAATATTAAACGTAGCCCCTGTCGGCAGCCCAGACACTACCACGTTTATCACATCCGTATCCAGGTCGGTGGCATTAATATTGAATGTAACCAACCCGGCAGATTGGCATACATTAATCACCGTGCCGTTGGTATCAACCTTGCCTGTATTGTTGTTGGTTATTTTACCACCTGGAGGATTGTTGCTACAGTTGTTAAGCACTACAAACGTCATCTCGCGCATGCTGGTGCCTACCAGTACGCCGTTCTTGTATTCATTCACCTGATTAACTACCAGCGACTGCTGTACCAGGTTAGGTGTAAAATTTAATTGCCCTGTTTGTGTATTGAAACTAAAACTACCTGTAGATACTGCAAGAGGTGCAGTAGCGGAATAACCTGTAAGGTAGGTAACAGTACCACTACCTGTAAGCCCCGGAACTAAACTATATGACAAACTATCATTATTACTATCTACTGTTCCGGGATTGTAGCTACCGGCTTTATTGATACAGAAAAACGGCGTTGGTATTGTTGTATATGTTGGTGATGAATTCGGGCCATTAAGATTATTTAATGTGGCCTCAAGTTCCATTATTGTTCCGGAAGTACCTGACGATATGTTAGTGATATTTGTACTTCTGCCGGCAGAAGTAGTTGTCCCCATGTTTCCTGTAAACCTGAATCTCCAATCAGATGAAGAGGTGTTTAATGTAACATTTGCAGCATAAACAAATTTCTTAACTCCTGGCCATGGATTAGTAAGTGATGAACATTTGGTATTATTAATTTGTGATGGGCAAACAGGTGTAACTTCAACGCCATTGGTAGGGCTTTGGGCAACTAATGTAAGTGTCGTATATAGAGACGTTCCATTAGAAACCCTGACCTGTGCTGTAGCACCTGGCAGGTTAGGGAAAGCCCCTCCGGCACAGTCGCCATATACATTCAGCGTAACCCGGTATGTATTTCCTGAAATATGTGTGTAAAATAAATCCGCACCATAGATATGGGTTGCATTACTCTTATTTGACAAGACTAGCAACAGCCCCGCAATTAAAAACAGATGCCGTAGTATGGTTGATTTTCGATATCGTTGTTGTCTGTTCATTTGTCAACTCTTATGTCATACAGGCGGGCAGTATATAAAGATACTGCTAAGTATGCTGTATGCTCGTTACCTCCACATTATTACATAATAAATTTCATTCTCATGACAATTATGCAACTATTGATTAATATCCATATCCTGCAAGGTTTTCAGGCCCTGGAAATGATAATACATGCAAATTATTGAAAATATACCTTGAGCCAAAAAATATGTGATGTACGGGCAAAATGAGCGTGTGAACCGGTATTAAAACAGCTTCTTGTCTTTTTTGACAGCAGCCAGGTAGTTATTAAGGTCTTCAGAGGGCTTGAGTAACAATAAAGCCACCACATATGTAATGAGTACAACCGACGCTCTCACTGCTGCATCTATATAGGGGTTGATAAGGTAAGGCCAGAAATATCCGGCGCATAAGGCAACGGCCCCTGCAATAGGTATCAGCCATGTTTTTGAAGTAAATGGCTTTAATTTCATCTTATTATATAGAAACAACATTTTTACTATGTTGAATATAGTAAGCGTGCCTGTAGCTACCCAGGCAGCTCCGTATATGCCGTATTTAGGAATAAAATATAGGTCAAGCCCTACAACAACAGCCAGCAACAATGCTGACACCCTGAAGTTGAACTTATAGTATCGCGATATGCTGATAAGTTCATTGTTTAAGCCGGTTGCCATATCCGCCAGCTTGCCCAGCATCAGTATTAATACGATGTATTTTACAGGCTCGTAGCCGGCAGGTAGTATCGCTACCAGATTATCAAGGTTCACTGCTATGATGACAAACATACATATGCCGGCTATGAAAATATTGACCCCGGCCCTTGCAAACAAATCGCGAACCTTAGACATATCCTTATCAATATAAGCCTGGTTGAGTGTTGGCACCGACGCACTGGCCATAGCCCTATAGGGCATGAACATGAATGAAGTAATGACAACCGCAATAGCATAAATGGCTGCCGCTCCCAGGCCATTGCTTTCCAGCGGAGCTATCATCAGTGTATCTATATATCCCAGCAGTGCAAGAGTTGAACCCATGAGCAGGTGGTACCACGAGAAGTGCAGCATGTCTTTATATTCCGCCCGGGTAAATATTTTCAGGTTGCCGGTAAGGCCAAAGCCCTTTACCCTCGAAGCAAAAATGACAAGCAACACCAGCGGAATAATATACATGAACACATTACCGACTATGTACTGGCTGAAACCTATGTATCCGGCGTAAATAAGGCCAAGTAGCGACAAATTGGCCAACCTAAGTATTATCTCCCTGGCAAAAGCAGACTGCGCCACTTTGAAATTGGCCGACATATAATGGTCTAATATGGTAGCAAAGGCCATAAACAGCACTACGAAAGGGATATAGTGGTAGTACTCACTTATCAGCGCCTGGTCTGCCGTATTATACATGTTGACTATAGGTGTTTTCAGCAGCATGAACACGATACTGAATAAAATACTGCTGACGACCGTTACCAATATGCTGAGCGTTAGCAATGCTTTGCGGAGCTCATCCTCATGACCATACCTTTGTGTATACACTGCAACCAGCAGGTGGGTCCCTACCATTACAAACAGCTGTATAGTTGCCGCCAGGTAGGTGATGTTGCTGATAAGCCCGTATTCCGTTTTCTCCATCAGCATGGGGCTGACCAATACGATTAACGCCCCGAGGCCTGCACCTGTAAATGTGACAATAGATGTTTTTACTGACTGGCGGAATACGATGCCCATAAAGTGCAAATGTAATATATGGTAAGATACACAGTTGTGAACAATATGGTAATGTGGCCTGTTCCATCGATATTGTTATAACGATAATGTACTTTTATGTCTGCAAAACGTGTATCGCTAATTATGTTCTCAAGATTGTTCGGCTCGAAGAAGAAAGAAAAAATTGAAGTGGCCTATAACGGACAGCCATTGGTGAATGACTTGTCATTCCTGGGCGCTGATATGCACTCTCATTTTTTGCCGGGTATAGACGATGGTGCGCAAACTATGGAGGATAGTATTGAACTCATCAGCCAGATGAAACAACTGGGGTACAAGCGCATTGTTACTACGCCGCACATCAAAGTTGATAATTACCCCAATACACCTAATATTATTTTAAGCCAACTGGCGGAAGTAAAAGCAGCACTGGCAGAACGCGGTATAGACATTCCCGTGCATGCTGCCGCTGAGTATTATATTGACGATTACTTCCTGCAACTGCTGGATACTGAACCATTGCTGACCGTCTGGAAAAATGAAGTGCTGGTGGAAATATCCTTTATGTTTGAACCCATACAGCTGGGCGAAATTATTTTCAGGCTTACATCTCGCGGCTACCAGCCTATAATGGCACACCCGGAGCGGTATATGTATTACCACCACGATTTTGACAAATACGAAGAACTGAAAAACAGGGGCTGCTACCTGCAAATGAATATCAACTCGCTGATGGGCTATTACGGCAAACCTGTGAAGCAGGTAGCTGAAAAACTCTTTTCGATGGGGATGTATGATTATGTAGGTACTGATATGCACAACCTGAAGCATACTGAAGTAGTACAGCACATTTCAAGAAATGAAGACCTTATGGCGCTGCTGCAAAGCAAGCCCTTGCGCAATCCTTTAATCCAATTTTAATCTATCCGTTAAGCGGAAGTTATTGGTTATCAATAAGCCACTTATATAGCAATAGCCTAACCTTTATGATTTATATTTACGTGCTTATCAACGTGTGAATATATATTTATGTCTGAAAAAGTTTTAGTTACAGGAGGAGCGGGTTATATAGGTTCTGTATTAACCCGTCAATTATTAGAGAAAGGATATCATGTAAGGGTATTGGATAGTTTGATGGACGGCGGCGAGCCGATAATAGACATGTTCAACTATCCCAATTTTGAATTTGTAAAAGGAGATATACGCAACAGGGAAGATGTAGCAAAAGCAGTAGAGGGTATGGATTGCGTGGCGCATCTTGCCGCGATAGTAGGTGACCCCGCATGTGCGCAAGACCCTGAACTGTCAAGAAGTACCAACCTGGAGGGGAGCAAGTTGCTATACGATATCGCCAATGAAAAAGGCGTGAAAAAATTCGTCTTTGCATCTACCTGCAGCAACTACGGCAAGATGGACGACCCCGAAGCTTTTGTAACAGAAGATTCTAAACTGGCACCCGTGTCGCTGTATGCTGAAACGAAAGTAGCTACCGAGCAATATCTTTTGTCACAACCCCAAAGCAACCCCTGCAAGCCTACCTGCCTGCGTTTTTCAACGGTATATGGTTTGTCGCTGCGCCCCCGGTTCGACCTGACTGTAAATGAATTTACCAAAGAGCTGGCGCTGGATAGGGAGCTGGTAGTCTTCGGCGAACAGTTCTGGAGGCCATATTGCCATGTGTACGACCTGGCACGCTCTGTAGTGAAAGTGATTGAATCGCCGGAAGAGAAAGTAGCCTTTGATGTATTCAATGTGGGTGATACAACGGAAAACTATCAGAAGCAGATGATAGTAGATGAAATAACGAAGCAAATACCGACAGCAAAGGTTAAATACGTATCGAAGAACGAAGACCCCCGCGACTACAGGGTCGACTTCTCCAAGATTAAAAACAAGCTGGGCTTTGAGTTGATGTTTACAGTCCCTGATGGCATCAGGCAGATAAAAGAGGTAATAGATGCAGGCTTCATTCTGAACCCCGACGACAGCAAGTACAAAAATGTTTAATAGCACAATACAGTATATAAGAGAGGTATTCAATGCCCCTGAAGGGTTCGTGCCGCTGCATGCGCCCTACTTTGGCGGTAACGAAAAAAAATACCTCGCAGATACTATTGATTCCACTTTCGTTTCTTCAGTTGGCGCTTATGTCAACCGGTTTGAAGAGATGATGGCGGAAATAACCGGCGCTAAATATGCTGTAGCCACTACCAACGGTACGGTAGCTTTACAACTATCATTAGTGGTAGCGGGTGTCAAAGCAGGCGATGAAGTAATCACACAACCGCTCACATTCGTAGCAACAGCCAACGCCATTGTGCATAGCAACGCCATACCCGTATTTGTAGATGTGGACAGGGATACAATGGGTATGTCTCCCGATGTGCTGGAGCAATTCTTACAGGAAAACGCAACCATAAAAGACGGACAGGCATACAATAAACATTCAGGCAGAAAGATAGCCGCATGTATACCCATGCATACATTCGGCTTTCCTGCACGTATAGATAAGTTGGTTGAAGTATGCGAGCGCTGGAATATAACATTGATTGAAGATGCAGCCGAGTCGCTGGGCAGCTACTACAACGGGCTACACACAGGTACATTCGGCAAGTTGGGCACATTTAGTTTCAACGGCAACAAAACCGTTACCTGTGGTGGTGGTGGCGCAATCGTTACCAATGACGAAGCATTGGCGAAGCATGCCAAGCATATATCCACCACAGCTAAAGTGCCGCATGCATGGGAGTTTGTACACGATGAAATCGGCTACAACTTCCGCATGCCCAACCTGAACGCCGCACTTGCCTGCGCGCAATTAGAGCAATTAGATACCATACTTGCCAACAAACGCAACCTGGCTGAATTGTACCACGAATATTTTTCAGGAACGGATATAGGCTTTGTGTACGAACAGCCGGGCAGCATTGCCAACTACTGGCTGAACTGTATTGTACTCAACAACCTGGAAGAAAGAAACGCTTTCCTCGAAGCAACCAACAACAGCGGTGTAATGACCCGCCCCATCTGGCGGCTGATGAATAAACTCCCCATGTTCAGCCACTGCCAGTGCGGCGACCTCACCAACTCCGAATGGCTGGAAGACAGGGTGGTGAATATACCCAGTAGTTATAGGCCGTAAGTTACATTCCCTTTTCCTACTCACTGCCTGCCCCGTCCGTCAGGCGGGGTCATTGCGACGGAGTATTTACGAATGTAAATACGGCGGAAGTAATCTCGCCACACGTGGGACACATTTTCTGCCCGGAAATGCTGATTATTTGCAAAGGTGTCAATCCGCACTTTAATATATATAGTGCTAATTGACACCAGATAGCCGGGTAATCGAAGCTCACTGACGTAGACAAATAAAATGGGTGTTTTTCACATTGTATGTCTTGCAAAAAATGTTATAATTTCATATAAAATAATTAGATGGATTTATCTAAGCTTTATACCAATAGTATCTTTACGCCAAATGGAGATACAATTGAGGTTTTTTACAATGATCCTGCCAAGAGAAACATAACAGGAATTAGAATAACTACACTAAACAACACATCTGCATTTGCCCAATTAGGAGCCTATCATGTAGAAAAGCTAATTTCTTTTCTTTCAGAACGAAAAGGTAGTCAGTTAAGGGACTCATTTAGCATATTAGAAGAATATCTTCAAAGTCTGGGTGTAAGCAACATAGCAGAAATAACTGAGGAAGGTGGAATAATTAGCGTAAAGTACTCCGAAACAAGCGAGAAAGAAATTCAACCAGCTATAGTTTTCGTCAGCATACCTGCTGCTGTAATTGACATTTTTGATGTAGAGGAATTGGTGAATGCTTGTGGAGATTTTATGGAAGAGATTGGATTTGAAATGGAAACCAAAGACGAGCCTGTTTATGGGTCATTTTTCCAACATTTTTTATTTAAATCAAAAAAAAGGAAAACAAAGGAGGAAATTAAAGACCTATACAAAAAAGGTAAAGAGGCGTTAGAAAGTCAATTTATTAACCTTCCAGCAGCCGAAGTAACAGAAAAACTTGCCACAGCAGCCGGAGCTTTGATACAAGCTATCGACAAACAGGACGAGGCTGTACTTAGAATGGGTGCTATATTGATAGTCAAAGTTCAACAAAACAATAAAAGTGTTATCGTGGCAGAGACCGTTTCACCCGAAATAACAAGAGTATTGGACAATAACCCATCATTGTTAAAGCATCCGCAAGCTGTGTATGAGCTTATAATTGGGATTAAAGGAGGACATGTAAAGAAGCAGGATTGGGATGACGAACAAGTTGTTGTATGATTTTGCAAAAATCATAAGGAACTTCAATACTTAGGAATTTTTAGATTTGATTGCATGGGAGAACTAAATATTAAATCCAGCACAGTAGAAAAAGGACTTGACCTTGCAAAGGAATTTCTACAAAGTGTAATGAAACCCTCATTAGATGAAGTGGGCGAATTATTTGCCGACAAGGTAAAACTATGGAGGATAAAAAATCAGGTTAGAAATATTGAAAAAGTAAAAGCAATTGTAGAAAAAGAAGGTATTAATACAAAGGCTATTAATATGAAAGTGCTATTCCCATACCTAGATGCTGTAGCTCTTGAAGATGATGAAACCCTGCAAGACATGTGGGCCAATCTTTTTGTGAATTATGTTGACAGTGAGAAGAATCTGACATTAAGTGTTTATCCTGAAATATTAAGGCAACTTTCAAGCGAAGAAGTTGAAATACTAGCCATTTTGTATAAAATTGGCACTTCTGATAATTTGCCATACACAGACGAAAAATCTATGATTGCATTACAAGCAATTCATAACTTATTAAGATTAGGGCTAATTGGAACAAGCTATACGATAATGTACAATGAAAATGAAGTTGTAAAAATAAACAAGACTAAGACAACCGTAAAGAAGGCTGCTATGGTACGGAACTATCATCTTACTGATTTCGGAACAGATTTTTTTCTAGCATGTACAAGAGAGGAATGAACATTAATGTCTACTGTCACTTTGGTCGAAGCCTCTTATTACTTATCCAAAATAAACTCAACAGCAACGCTTCTGCTATAATTTGTTCCTTCCTCTTTGGCTGTATAAACGTTGATAGTTAAAGACCATTACGACATGATTAAATACTCTTACGCTCTGGTTAATGGTTCACCTGTTCATATTAGTGAAGTTACAGAAGAGAGCAGGGAAGTGAACAAATACACTTGCATATGTTGTGGAGATGTAATGGCTGCCCATATTAATGGAAAACGAAGGCGTCATTTTCAACATTATAGAGAGACTCAGCACGACTACGAAACCTACTTACACCTCACTGCAAAGAAAATTATTAAAGAGGCTTATGAAAACGCAATAAGCAATAACCAACCAGTATTTATAGAGTATTACGAGAAAAGGCTTTGTAACAACTATAAGCCTACAACGAGCCTTCCATGTGATTTAGGAAAGTGCTATGCCAAATTTGATATAACACTTACCCACAAAGAAATACATGAGGAAAAACCTGTTGGGCAATTTATTCCGGACTTGCATTTAAAATCCGACAAACACAAAGAGATATTTATTGAGATATTTGTAACCCATGAATGCGAAGTGGAAAAAGCTAAATCAGGATATAAGATTATTGAAATACGAATAAAAGATGAGGCTGATTTGCAACAATTATCCAACTTGCATTTTTTGAGAAAAAACAAAAATGTAAAATTTCACGGATTTGAAACAAAAACTGTTACAGCTCCTTTTTGCAAAGAAGATGGCTGCAAAATGCTTCATTACGACTATATACTTTATTTCGGTAAAGGACGTTACGATTTCGGCTATGACACATTAGGTTATATCATGGGCCTTATTCAAGCCCATGAGTGTAAGAAATATATTTTACGGGAAAGCAAAGACGATGATTTTGATTACTCCAGTGAGGATATATTGTATCAACTTGTATGGGAAATGAGGATGAATTACAAACTTGATTTAAGGACATGTATAGGTTGCGTCAATTTTCAAGGCCGGGAGTTTACAGGTCATGCTGGAGAGCCGTTACGATGCAAACAGTTTAAAAATGCTATTAAGATTACAGATGCAATTGACTGCAATAAATATGAAGTTAGGCAAAGAAAATTCTAATATCACTCCCCCAACCGGTCGAAGCGTCCCGCTTCTGACCTATGATAAATACAGCGTCCGCTCATAGAACATAATCCCCTCTTGGGAGGGGTGAGCGCAGGCATTGCGGCGTAGGGGGTGGGTTGTTCGCGTAGGACAATCGCGCCAGGCACACAACATCTCCCCTTTAGGGGCCGGGGGCCTTTCGCGTCGGGCAAACAACATTTTCTCTTTAAAAATCAATACGTAATTTTTGCAGTTTTCACATAAAATTGCCCCCACTGGTTTAAGTTTGCAACTTAAATCCCAAATGAAACCCGCTGTTCAAGATGTTCTGCAAGGCATCTTGAATACAGAATAGAAAGCCGTTTTGCAAACGGAATTCAAAGCGAGAAAGCTAAGAATATGCATCTAAGTCCAGTAGACCGTTCCCGGTATATAACATCCGCGCACTACTATAGAGGTATTCCTCCTCTTTATCTACAATGCCTGCCCTTACCGGGTTCTGGTGTATATAGTCTAATTTAGTATTATAGAAAGCAGAGGTATTGATTTCCTCAGCATGATTATCCTTTTGCCAGAAACTAATGTTGTCCTCCTCTTTCAGCAGCCACAGCAACCAGCTTTTGCGGCTTTCACGAGGGTTGTTTTCTATAGCCTGTACAATTTGCGTAGCAGTATACTTTTTAAAGTCGCGTAAAATATCGCTCAGGTTATACCCGTCTTTGCAGGAAATGATGAGGTGTATATGATTGCTCATAATTACCCAGGCAAATATTTCCAACCCTTTATGTTCCCGGCAGTATTTTAGGCTGTTGACGATTATATCAGCATACTCCCTTCTTGTGAAAACATCTGTCCATTGCACCACTGTGCAAGTGATGAAATAAACACCCTGCTGGTCGTGGATTCGGTAAGCGTAGCCCATAGTGACTAGTTTGCAGCATCAATATACTGAACTTCAGGAATTCTTATTCCGTTTACAAAACGGCTTCCTATTTTGTGTTCCACATCTCCCTTCGGAAGATATGGAACAGCAATGCTAGACTTGCGTTTGTTTTGAACGAATGGGATGTAAAGGAAGAATTAGTTGAGGAAATTCTGCAGGATTCAATGCATAGCAAGTTTAATAACATGAAGTACGCATTGAAAGACATTTTTAAATGATTTCCTCTTTGGGTCTGTTTATTAGAACACCAATCAGAATGTTTAATAGGAATATAAGAATAATTTGCGTATATTTGCTATAATAAAACCACCATCATGCCCCCACCACTCAACCACCCGCCACAAGACATTAACAGAACTACTATACAGCCACGCCCGCAAAGCGTGGCTTTTTCATATTTGTTAACCCGCGAGAGAATATGTGGAGAGTTAACAACGGTTAACAAACGCTACGCAACAAATTCTTTATCAATCACTTGCAAATACCCGATATTACTGACAGTTAAACCCGCCCTTTCCACAGTTAACAAAATAAAGCCCCTTTTAAACCTTTTCAGCTTTGCTGGTGGAGGGGCTGGACTATATCTTTGCAGCCTGATGATAAATAAGGATATACATATAGGGGTATTGGGCGGCGGCCAGTTGGGTGGTATGCTCATACGCCACGCCATAGATTTCGGGATATATATCAAGATACTGGACAGCAGTACAGAAGCTACCTGCGCCCGCTACACCAACAACTTTGTATTGGGCGACACGCTGGACTACGATGCGGTAATGGCCTTCGGTAAAGGATTGGATATCATTACGATAGAGAAAGAAGCCGTAAACGTGGACGCGCTGGAAGAACTGGCAAAGCAAGGGGTACAGGTACACCCCAGCCCTGCGGTCATCCGCATAGTGCAGGATAAATACAGCCAGAAAGACTTTCTGCTGCAGCATAACATACCGGTCTCTCCGGGTACATTAGTCAAAGACAAAAAGGAATTATCCAAATATAAAGACCGCTTGCCCGTTGTATTAAAGCTCTGCCGCGACGGATATGATGGCAAAGGCGTGATGATGCTGCGCAGCGAGGCCGATTTCGACAAGGCTTTTGACGCACCCTGTGTGCTGGAAGACCTGGTGGCTATTCGCAAAGAACTGGCTCTAATTGTATCTAGGAACGAACAGGGCGAGATAAAATGCTACGACCCGGTAGANNTACCAACTGGCACCTGCCGAAATAACCGACCGTAACGCGGCACAGGCGAAAGACCTGGCCATTCGCACCGCAGAGGCGCTGAACCTGGTGGGTATAATGGCAGTAGAAATGTTCCTGACCATAGATGACGAGATACTGGTGAACGAACTGGCGCCCCGCCCGCACAATAGTGGCCACCATACTATTGAAGCCTGCGTTACCTCGCAATACGAGCAGTTGCTGCGTGCTATCATGGGTATGCCCCCCGGTGATACCACAGCACATAAAAAATCGGTAATGATTAATATCTTAGAGCCTGCCGAGGGTAACAAGGGCCAGCTCGACCGTACTTTCAAGGCAGTGCTGGACACCAAAGACGCGCACCTGCACTGGTATGGTAAAAAGAACAGTAAAGAGGGCAGGAAAGTGGGGCATATTACCGTAAACGGCGACAGTATTTCAGAAGCGGTTTCTAAGGCGGAAGCTATCAGAAACCACGCAAAATAGAAGGATATGAGTAAACCTGTAGTAAGTATCATAATGGGCAGCAGTTCTGACAAGGACGTGATGAGCGCTGCAGCAGACGTATTGAAGAAGTTCGGTGTTCCCTACGAGTTCATGGTAGTATCGGCGCACCGCAGCCCCCAGTGGATGTATGAGTATTGCGGCAAGGTGCAGGAGCGGGGTATCAAAGTAATAGTAGCCGGTGCCGGCGGCGCGGCACATCTGCCGGGCATGGTGGCAGCGCTCACAACGCTCCCTGTTGTTGGTGTCCCCGTTAAGTCACGCAATTCAATAGATGGTTGGGACTCCCTTTTATCTATAGTACAAATGCCCAATGATGTCCCTGTCGCCACGGTGGCTGTAAATGGCGCCCACAATGCCGGATTGCTGGCGGTAGAGATGCTCGCTATCAGTGACAGCGAACTGATGGATAAATTGCATGAACTGAAACAGGCCAACCGCGATAAAATTGATCGTCAACAGGAAGAAGTAAAAGGGCTGTAAATGCTTAACTGATTGCGTTTCAACCGAGTCAGGCAGAAAAAACCAATTATTTTTTCCAAAATGTGTTTAGAAATACTATTTTAATTTTTTACTTTAGGTCACAATTGTGTTAGCAACAACACATACATATCAAAATAACCGTTTATGAAGAGACTGTTAGTATTGTCAATAATGCTTTTGGCGTATAACGCTGATGCGCAAAAAATAAGCCTGGCCGGGGGTATAGGCGGCGCGGTGAATGGTTCGCCAAGTGACAATATGGTTTATAAATCAGACCAATCATTACTGAATTACGCTTTGACGGCTAAGCTGGCTTATACTACCGTTACCAACTGGCAATACGGTGTTGTGTCACATATGCACGAGTTATCGGGTAAGTCATCCAAAACTTATGAGGGTTTTCACAACCGTTACCTGAGGATTGATTCTGTTGGTGGCGATGGTAAAAAACTGGTATATGCTAAGAACACTGTTTCGGCTGCGCTGTTTTTCAATCGCAATTTCAACCTGAACAAGAAAACATCTATATACCTGGGTATAGCCGGTGGATGGGTATATGCACGTAATAATTCGCTGTATTACGAAGAGAATGAATCATATAACGGACCTGATGGTGGTAATGGTTTATGCTATGGTGGCCAGTTAGGTATCAATTCTTACCTGTCCGATAATGTGGCGTTCTTTCTCGATGTAGCGGTTCGTTATTACGATCTGGAGTACGACAACAATGTGGAGGCTCCGGCTGTAAGGCCATATGAAACATTGCATTATTCCATACTTGCGGTGCCTATTACAGTAGGTTTGAATTTCGACTTGTTTAAAATAGGCGAAAACACGCGTAACTCTTATAATGTAAGAAGGAAGAAATACAATTAATCTTCAACGATATTCATTCAACGCCCGGTACCTATGTATCGGGCGTTTTGTTTCATGACAGGTGATTATCTTTATACTCTTCAATGGGCGCAGATAGAAACATAGAGCAACAGCAGGATTTTTATAACGCTTACTGGTCGGGTATGCAACCCTTGGGCAGTTATAAAATAGAACGCGCCAAATGGATAATGGACGTGTTACTACGGTTAAGGAAGAAGATAGGTAATGCTGATACCCAACTGTTGGATTTAGGATGCGGCGATGGGCGTTTGGCTCCCCTGTGGCAAAGCATTACAGGTGCCGAAACACATGGGCTGGAACTATCCCCGAAGGCTGTTCAAACAGCACAGCAAATGTTCCCGTCTATCAAATACAAGCAAGGGGATGCAGTCAATACCGGCTACAAGAATTCTTTCTTCGATATTGTAGTATGTCAGGAAGTGCTGGAACATATAGAAGAGCAGGACAAGCTGGTAAATGAATGTGGCCGCATAATAAAAAACGGTGGCTACCTGGTATTGACTACGCCGAACAAATATTATTTCGACAGGAGGAAAGGTGGCAACTACTCGCAACAACCTATTGAAAATATTATTGATAAACCTGCATTGCTCAATTTATTGTCATCTTATTTCGAAGTATTGTCTTTTGAAACATTGATATATGCAGCGGGTGATTATGGCATATACAAGTTCATCACCAACAGGTATTGGCTGGGACTGCTACGGCGCCTGGGTGTATTAAATGCCTGGAAGCGTTACTTGCAGAAACAGGGTTACGGCCTGCATATGGCTGTAGTATGCCGCAAGAAATAACAGGCATTATAATGGAATATGAATAGACACAACTGTGCCACGACCCGGTGCGCTGTCCCATTCCACAGTCCCTTTCAAGTATTCCACCCTGGTCCTGATATTCTTTAGCCCTATTCCTTCATACTTGGTTTTGTCAGCGGTGTTGAAACCTTTGCCATTGTCTTCAATAGTGGCAGTTATTTCATCAGTCTCATTTACCAGCGTGATATCCAGTGTATCAGCTCCCGAATGTTTGATAACATTGTTGACGCACTCCTGCACGATACGGTACAGCATTATTTCTATATTCTCATCTATTTTTTCGTTTAGCCCCTCGGCATGCAGGTTTATTTTTAAAACAGTGTTGTCAATCTTATTGATGAAATCGCGTACTGCTGCTGCCAGGCTGTTTCTTAATAAAGAATTGGGCATAATGTTATGCGATACATTACGAACTTCAGTACAGCTGTCATCTACCAGCTTCAGTGCGTTTTCAAATCGTATTTTTTTATCCTCGTCGGCAAAATGTATTTGGCCGCCTAACGATGATAAATTGATTTTGGCGGCACTCATCATTTGGCCTACACCATCGTGCAGGTCGCCGGCAATGCGTTTTCGCTCATTTTCTTCGGCTTCTATTATTGCCCGGGTAGCCAGCTCCTGCTGCTTCAATAGCGCATCCTGCATGGCAGCTTGCTGTTTCAAGCGGTAACGCCTGTAGCCGGAATATCCTAATAATGATATGACGGCTAACAGGGCGGCACTACCTGTCAGCAGGTAATTCTTTTTGGTAATCTCAAACTGCTGCTCCTGTATTTTCTTCTCTTTCTTTTCGGTTTCATACCGTGTATTCAGTTCCGCTATCAGGTTTTGATTGTCCAGGTTGCGGATAGAATCCCTGAATTGCCGGTATAATTGCAGGTATTTATAGGCGCTATCGTACATTTTATTCCTGGCGTAGAAATCCGAGAGGCTTTCAAGTGCTTCGTAGTTTTGTTTGTTGTTCTTTATTTCTATTGCCAGCGCCAGTGCTTTCTTTATGTATAACTCAGCGTTTTTCAAATCTCCCAGCCGTTCATAGTTTTCCCCCAGGTAATTGTAGGTGTATGCCAGTTCTATGTATTCTTTCATCCGCTCTCTTATATATATGGATTTCTCCAGGTAGTATTCTCCGCTATCCAGCTTCCCCCATTTGGAGTACGACGCCCCAATATCGTTGTAGATAAACGCAATGTCTGACGAGTCTTTACTGGCATGATATATATCCCTTGTTTTGAAATACCATGATAGCGCCTTTGGGTAATCTCCCCTGTCACGGCAAATGATGCCCAGGTTATTGTAAGAGTTGGCCATAGCCAGGGTGTCCTTTTGCTTTTCCCTTATTTCAAGTGCCTGCAAATGGTAAGATTCAGCTTTGTCCAGGTCGTTTAATGTGGCATAATAAGCGCCCAGCCCGGTATATGCGCTACTTACGAAGGTATCGTTCAGGTGTTCCTCAGATACTTTTAGCAATCCCAGGTAATAATAGAGAGCTGAGTCATACTTAGCCTGGCGCCTGTATACGTTGGCCATATTTCGGTAGGCGTAGTATTGATATTCATAATTATCCTTTTGCAAAGCCATTTGCAATCCATTTACAGCTGTTTCATGCGCATCGTTTATTAGCCCTGCTTCAAGATTTGCACTTGTCCATAACAAATATGATTTGGTTAACTCGTGTTTCAAACCGGCTTTTCGGGCAGTTTCATTAGCTTTCTTTACATAGGCTATTGTTTGCGTTACATCCTCTTCCCATACCAAAGTAGATAGTAAATAATATGTATTAAACTGTTTTTCAGGATTATCGATTAGCTTTTCAGCCGCCAGTTTCAGCGAGTCGATATTATAGGCCTGACTGTAACCCTGTACAGCCACCAGTAAAAGTAAAATTATTGATAATGTGTACCGCATCATAAATATATCCGGCCAACAAATTAGCAATTATCGCATTAGATAACACCTTTTCCCCATTCTGAAAACCGTTTTTCCCGATTATGTAAATAGCAGAAAAGGTGCTGAGGTAGTTTTGCCCCACAAAATTCAAATACATAAATGAAAAAATTATTTATACCTGCTTTGGGCCTGGCGCTTTTAGCTACATCATGCAAAAAAGAAGAAAACGTTACGCCAACTACTTCTAACCTGAAGATTCAATATACATCACTCACGGCAACCAGCAATTACAAAACCACATTTGTTGATGTTGATGGCAAGACAACAGTTGATTTCAGCGGACAAACTACACGTATTGCCATGCTGAAGGAAATAGATACATATATTAAAACAGGTACTTCGGCTGATATAGATGCTACTAAGTTGATCAACATGTTCCGCAATCAAAACACTCCGTTTGATGCTGCTGAACTGAATGCGGCTACTGATAAAGTAATATCTGCAAAAACAGCGCAGTCTTNNTAGGCTGATGCAGAGCGTGCACGTTTTGTCAATTACTTCAACGAGCTGGAGCGTGTAAGCAAAATGCGCGGCAATACCGCTGAGCAGGGCAAGGCCGGTATATTAGGTACCAACAGGCTGGTAGATGAGAAAGGTTTTGAATACAGCCAGTTTGTACAAAAGGGTCTGATAGGTGCAATGATGCTGGACCAGATAGCCAATATCTACCTGGGCGCGGATAAGCAATCGGCTGATAACACAACACCGGCCGAGGGCAAGAATTACACTGCTATGGAGCACCATTGGGACGAAGCTTACGGCTACCTGACTTCAAATGATACTTACCCCGTAAAAGGTTCTGAATCATTCCTGGGTGAATATGCCCGCCAGGGTGTTTCTGTAAGTGGTGGTGCTGAAAATCTATACCTCGCTTTCCTGAAAGGACGTGCTGCTATAGTAAATAACGATTTGACCACCCGTGACGAGCAGGTAACATATATACGCGCCGAACTGGAAAAAGCAATAGCGGCAGTAGCTATCAGCTACCTGAATAAAACCAACAGTGCAACGGATGACGCGTCACGTTTCCACGCATTGTCTGAAGGTGCCGGTTTTATCTATTCTCTGCGTTTTGCACACAATGCGAAAATAAACAGGGCGAAATCCGAAGAATTGCTGAATCTGCTGACCGGCAAAACCAATGGTTTCTGGGATTTGACAGCCGCTGATATAAATAATGTACGCGACCAGATCGCTACTGCATTCAACATAGACAAAACGACTGTAGTAAATCATTAGTAACAAAAAATTCATATGGTGGTAAGGATAAAGCGGCTCAACTTTGTTGGTCGCTTTGCCCGTAAAAAAAGGAATACTGAATTGATGAAAAAATGGCATTTAGCGGCGGGAATTTTGATGGTAGTATTGACTACAATCAGCATATCCTGCAAAAAGAATAACGACAGCCCCTCTGACAATGGCATGGACCGTAAGCCTATGCTGGAGAACTATGCGAATAATTACATAGTTCCCGCATATGCCGATATGGTGCAGCAACTATCAGTACTGAAAACATCTATAGAGGCATTCGCGGCCAACCCCGATGCCACAACAAAAGCTGCTGCGCAAACTGCATGGCGCAACGCATATATCACCTGGCAGAAGGTGGACCTGCTGGAATTTGGCCCGGCTTATGATAAATCGCTGAGGACTTATATGAACATTTACCCCGTGACAGTTTCAAAGGTAGATGGTAATATCAGCTCCGGCAGTTACGACCTGGAAACCTTTGGCAGCAAAGATGCGCAGGGTTTCCCCGCGCTCGATTATTTGCTGAATGGTACGGCGTTGGATAAATATACCACCGACCCACAGGCTGCTAACCGCAAACAATACCTGGTGGTGGTAGCAACAAAGATGCTGCAAAAGGTAACGGAAGTAAGTGAAGAATGGGGCAGTTACAAAAACACATTTATCAGCAATACGGGTACGGATGCAGGCAGCAGCCTGTCGCAAATGGTCAATAACTATGTGTTGTACTACGAGCGTTATTTCCGTGGTGGTAAAATAGGGCTGCCTGTCGGCGCAATGTCAGGTGTTGCCAAAGTGGAACTTACGGAAGCATATTATACACAAGGCCTGACTAAAGAGTTAGCCATTACAGCACTCAACAGTGTTATCAATTTCTATTCAGGCAAAAGCTACGATGGCGCTTCAACAGGGGAATGTATGAAATCATACCTTGCCGCCATAGGTACTAAGGACGATAATGGTATGCTGATGGCTGACCTGGTAACGCAGGAACTGAACGATGCACTGGCAAACATCCAAAGCCTGAACGGTACGCTGCAGGATAATATTCAGAACAACCGTACAGCAGTATTGAATACTTACGAACAGATACAGGAAGTAGTGCCGCTGCTGAAAGTAGATATGGTATCAGCATTCAGTATATCTATCACTTATACAGATAATGACGGTGACTAACCCATGCAGCTTAAATTGTCCAACATATTATCCAATCAGCATTTCGGGAAGCCTGTTTATTCGGCTTCTCTTGCTGTTTTCAGGATGGTGTTCGGATTCATGCTGTTGTTCAGTACTATCAGGTTCTGGGCCAAGGATTGGATAGTGGAGTTATACATCAACCCGAAGTTCTACTTTTCTTATTACGGTTTCGATTGGGTGAAGCCATTGGGCGAGTATACTTATGTCCTGTTTATCATTTGCGGCATCAGCGCATTACTGTTCGCGTTGGGACTGTTCTATCGCCTTGCTTCCGTATTGTTATTCCTCAGTTTTACCTATATCGAGCTGATGGATAAAACCAACTACCTGAACCACTATTATTTTGTGACGCTGGTGTTGTTCCTGATGATTTGGCTGCCTGCGAATGCTAATTTGTCTTTAGACAGCCTGCGCAAACCAAATTTGTCTAAACGTTTTGTTCCGCTATGGACGATAGGCAGTATCAGATTGATGATGGGTACGGTATATGTGTTTGCGGGGCTTGCCAAGCTCAATTCTGATTGGCTGGTAGAAGCAATGCCCTTACGCTTGTGGCTGCCCGCCAACAACGATATGCCCCTCATCGGGCCGCTATTCAACCATGTATGGGTAGCGTATTTCTTCAGTTGGTTTGGCGCATTGTACGACTTGACCATTGCCTTCTTCCTGCTGAATAGAAAGACACGCCCTTACGCTTATGCTACCGTAGTCATATTTCATATGATGACGGCACTGCTGTTCCCGATAGGCGTGTTCCCTTATGTGATGATGGTATCAGCACTCGTGTTCTTTGATACAGAGCAGGTAGATAAAGTATTTCAAAAAATCAAAACCTCATTCAGGGCATTGCCTGTCAATACTGCGTACAATAATTATACCTTTGCGCCCCTTAATCAGCGGCTATTGTCCACGTTGTTTGTCCTGTTCTTTGTCATTCAGTTTGTGATGCCCTGGAGGTATTTGCTGAACAAGGATGAACTGTTCTGGACAGAAGAGGGTTTCCGTTTCTCGTGGAGGGTAATGCTGGTGGAGAAAATGGGCTATGCACAATTTGTAGTGAAGGACGGAGTAACGGGTGAAAAAATTGCAGTGAACAATAATGAATTCCTGACCCGCAACCAGGAACGCATGATGGCTATACAGCCTGATTTCATTCTGCAGTACGCTCATCACCTGCGCGACTACTATCAGCAAGAAGGCATNNGCAACAGCCCGAAGTGTACGCAACAGTATATGTGGCAATGAACGGCAGGCGCAGCAGGCTGTATGCTGATACAACTGTTGACCTGGCCAAACAAACCGATACCTGGAAACACAAAAACTGGATACTGGCGTTTAACGATAATATTTATGGATTGTAAGAGGCTGATGGCATATATATTGTTCTTGCTGCCTGCTGTAAGCACGGCGCAGGATAGTACGCGCGCCAGGCTGGAGGAAGTGGAGGTAACTGACAAAAGGCAGTCCAACTTCGGGCATATGTACCAGGTAGATGGTATGAAGATAGCAGCCGGTAAAAAGTCCGAAGTTATCAATGTAGAGCGCCTGAACGTAAACAAAGCGACCAACAATACCCGCCAGGTATATGCCAAGGTGGCCGGGCTGAATATATTTGAAAACGACGGTTCAGGATTACAATTGAGCATCGGCGGACGCGGACTTGACCCTAACCGCACATCCAACTTCAACGTAAGACAAAACGGTTACGACATCAGTGCAGATGCTTTAGGTTATCCTGAAAGCTACTATACACCACCCGCCGAAGCACTATCGAAAATAGAAATATTGAAAGGTGCAGCAGGGTTACAGTACGGTACACAGTTTGGCGGCTTGTTGAACTTTGAAATAAAACAACCGGGCGATGACAAGAAGTTTGCCATTGAGAGCAGGCAAACCGTAGGCTCATGGAATTTTCTGGGCTCGTTCAACGCCATCAGCGGTACAGTGGGCAAACTGAAATATTACGCATTCGCCCATTATAAAAAAGGTGATGGCTGGCGTCCCAACAGCAGGTTTGAATCATTTAACGGTTATGCCGACCTGCATTACCACGTTAACGAAAAGCATATGTTGGGTATTGAATACACCCACATGAACTACCTGGCACAGCAGCCCGGCGGCCTCAGCGACCAAATGTTTGAAAACGNNAATACCTTGCTCAACAACCGGGCGGTCTCGACGACAAGATGTTTGAAGAAGATCCTCGCCAGAGCAACCGTGCCCGCAACTGGTTTTCTGTCAACTGGAATTTATTAGACCTGGAATGGGATTACCGCATATCACCACGCACCCGCTGGCAAACAAGAGCATACACACTGATTGCTTCACGTAAGGCTATTGGCTTCCGCGAAAACAGGGTGTCAGTTATAGATAATGGCGGTAAGCGCGATTTGCTGACAGGTGATTTCAAAAACACAGCATTGGAATCCCGCCTGTTGCACCGCTACAATGCGGGTGCACAACAACAGGTGTTGCTGGCAGGGGTGCGTGCTTACAGGGGCACCAATACCAACAAGCAGGGCTATGTAAACAATGGTGATGGAGCTAATTTTGAATTCAGCAATGACGAGACCACGCAGATGATATCTGACTATTCTTTTCCTAACCTGAACCTGGCAGCATTTGCGGAGCATATTGTAAGGCTTTCATCTAAACTGAGTATTACACCTGGCATACGTGTTGAGCATATACGTACACAGGCCGATGGATACTATGTACTGCGTGAAACCGATATGCGTGATAGCATCGTATTCGAACAACAAAGAAATGAGCAGAGGAACCTGCCACGTACATTTGTTTTGGGTGGATTAGGCGCAGCATACAAATTCAATCCTGAACTGGAGGCATATGGTAATTTTTCGCAGAATTATCGTTCAGTTACATTCAGCGATTTGAGGGTGGTCAACCCATCTTTCAGAATAGATACCAATATAGCTGACGAACGAGGCTGGAGCTCCGACCTCGGCCTGCGGGGCAGCATAAACGATGTATTCCATTTTGACGGTAACCTGTTCTACCTGTATTATGGCAACCGTATTGGTGAATACACGGCCAAAGAAGGCAGCCGTGTACTGCGTGTGCGCGACAATATTGGCGTAGCGCAGATATACGGACTGGAAACTTTTATGGAACTGGATGTATTGGGTTTGTTGGCTAAATCGTCAAAGTTTGGTGTAATTATCTATAACAACCTGTCACTTACAGAAGCAAGCTATACCAAGAGCCCGATAGGAAACATACAGGGCAATAGTGTGGAGTATGTACCTTTTATTAACTGGAAAGCCGGTGCGCAGTTAGGTTATAAAACATGGAAGCTCACTTACCAGTTTAGTTACCTGAGCGAGCAATATTCAGAAGCTACCAACGCCATTGACGGCGGTTACAGCGGAGTAATAGGTACTATCCCTACTTACTATGTTATGGACCTGTCCGCCGGGTGGAGTTACAAATGGCTGACTATCGAAGCTAGTGTAAATAACCTGGCCAATACCATGTACTTCACACGCAGGGCGACGGGCTATCCCGGCCCCGGCATCATTCCCGGCGATGGCAGGAGTTTTTACCTGACCGCCGGCGTGAAACTGTAAGTGCGAAAAGCAAGTGTTCAGTTTTCGTAGTATCTACCCATTTCCGGACAAAGCATATAGGATAACAAATGTCATAATAAATTGCTGCAGCCGGGTATGACAATATTAAAATCATACTACTTTAGCAGACTAATATTGCAACAGTATGAGTTTAACGCCTAAACTATCCGGGAAAATATGGACATATTTTGTTCTGGCTGTTTTGTGTTTGCCATTATTTTTTCTGAATATCACTGATGGTCATGTGTGGGGTGACGACCATGCACAGTACATAAAAGAAGCATTGAACATTGCTGAAGGTAAACCATACTATCAGTCGGATTATGTATTTAATCATCTTAATCCTGAATACGGGCCACCTCAATANNCTCGGTTTCATAGCTTTTATGCTTAGTTGCCTGGTGTTTATTTTGTTCGATTATTTTAGAAAGTACACGGGTAGTGCCGTTTCGGCCGTATGTCTGTCGCTGCTATGTGTATATAGTAGCGGAATATTAGAACTGAAGGCTAATGTACTTTCTGATATTCCTTGTTGGGTGTTTACGGCATTGTATATCAATATGCGTAGTTCAGGCAATTTCAGC
>DINJ01000190.1:30776-44682 GCA_002423665.1 Bacteroidetes bacterium UBA5543
TCAGGTCGCAGGCCCTGTTGATTGTATTGGCAGAAGCAGGGTATATTTTTGTAACTGTATTCAGAAACGGTGTACGTAAAGGTTGGTTTGACACTATGTCCGGTTTTCGTATGCCGTCATTCAAACTAATATTGGGTATACTGATTGTGTATGTTATAGTTAACAAACTTATTTTCCCGGCCCCCGCCAGTGGCTTGTCTTATTATAGCAAGTTGTTTGAATATCACCAGGGGAGTTGGTTAGATTCTATTGGTACTAACCTGCTTTACTTCAATGAATTGATAACAAGGATAGTGCATTACTACCCGTCAAATAAAATCGCATTTTATGTGGCTAAAGTAGCGGTGTATATCATTACTACGTTTTCTATTATTGGCTTTTTACGCTATGCAATAAAAAGGTTTGGATATGAGGAAGTGTATTACATGGCCACTATAGCGCTTGTAGCTGTGCTGTCTCAGCAACAGGGTGTCAGGTTCATTATCTACATTTTACCTATGCACATATTATATGTTTACAGTGCAGCTAAAGACGGGTTATTGCCATTTTTGAATATTAATGGCCGCTGGGTGGCATTGACACTAACTATTGCTTACCTGGGGTTAGGGTTCGACGAATTTAAAAAAGCCGTAAATCCCCCGCAGGATCATCTCGTACCGACAAGTGACGAATTCAAAGCGTTTGCGTATATAAAAGAAAATATAGACTATAATGATGCCATCTTATTTATTAAACCCAGGTTATTATCGTTGTATACAGACAAGCGGGCTATTGTAGGCGCATACCAGGCCGACGTAGAAGAAAACAGAAAACTTTTTGAAAAAGAAGGAGTGAAATACGCGTTAATCTGCAGTAAAATAGACGATGGGTTCACTATGAACTATATTAATAATATTCAACCCCCGGTAGATACAACGATTATAGCAGATGGATATTATTTGTACAGGTTAAGGTAATTTCCCTTAATTGTACCTGTATTTTTTCTGCCGGTACCTTTTTCAATGTTCAGGAAGTAATACGTGAGGTGCAGGTCCATGTACGACAGCCGAGGGAAAAAATCACCTGTAAAGACAGACCCGTATACGCCATTGCTCACTACAGTTTCTACATGATACTGACCCGCGTGCGATAGTGGAAAGTGATAACGCAGCCCATACTCTATCAATCCTACCCGCCGCAGTATTGCGTTTATTTTAAAGCCCGCAATAATGTTGATCCAATTGGTCTTTACACCGGCACCAGGGTAAAAATTTTTGTTATTGGTGATACTGCTTCCTGTTTGGCTGGTGACACCGGAACCATATGCATAGGCCATGGTTGTGTGCATTTCGTAGGAGGCGCCGAGTAATCCGTAAAAATCATAAACAGTTTTCGCATCGTGTTTATCCAGCAGGTAGCCTATTTGTAATGGAATACCTATTGCATAACCCGAACTACGTGTATCACTATAGCTGGAAATGCTGGAACTGCTCCCCAGGTTGTTATAGCTGTACTCATCCAGGTTCATTCTAAACGTAATAGACCTGGTTGTGATATTGCCGCCTGTTTCAATACACAGCCTGTTGAAGCGATAATTCAGATTTAGCCCTCCCGATAAATTGATATTGTATTTCCTTGCTTTGAGTGCAGGGTAGTTGGTCACTGGTGGTTTGGCCATCATGGGTATGGTGGCTATGGGACTGAAATGTATACCCATGCTAAATTCCTGCGCACCAGCCTTTGTAAACAAGAAAAAACAAACAACAGCAACAAATACTTTCTTCAGGCGCATACCACATAAACTGATTCAGCGCAAATTTAGTATGAACACAGCAACATGAAGTATATATAAGTTTAGTGTATGCTGAAACGTACAAGAGCACTACCGTTTTGCCCGGATAATCGCAGCAGATATATTCCCGTCGGCACATGTTGCATATCTATTTCCTGATGCAACTTCCCATTGTCAATTGTTATGTCTTGTCTGTACACCACCTGCCCCATCGCATTGATTATTTCTAGCTTCAATACTTCACCTGCACCGGCCTCGCCCTTCAATACAAATTTCCCATTATTGGGGTTGGGGTACAGTGTAAGTTTATGTTGTTGCACTACATCACCCACTCCTGTCAGCACTTTTACCCTTATGCCGTTGCTGCTTGCTGTGGGAGGCTGGGGGCAGTGGTAGTTGCTGATGAGCTCCACGCTGATACTGTCATTATCGTTCAGGGTATTGGCGCTCCATACGCTACCTGTTGCACCTACTATATCCTGCCCGTTGCGTTTCCACTGGTATTCNNACAATATGGTGGTTGAAAGCACAGTGCCGGTGCCTGCTATTTGCCCGTTTACATACCACTGATAAGCAGGTGTACCGCCATGGTTATTAGGCAATGCGGTAAGGTTCACCCTGTCGCCCTGGCAGATGCTGTCAGCAGGATTGGCAAATATCACTACAAAAGGTAGTGGGTTGATGTGTACGGTTGCAGTACCTGTATCTGATGTACAACCATTCACTGTCACCACCAGTTTGTAACTACCCGTATCACCAAACTGCATATTGCTGCGGGTTGGGTTTTGAACAGTAGCAGCATAATTACCCGGGCCACTCCAGTTATACGAAGCACCTGAAANNCTCCCCGGCCCCACCCAGCTATAACTTGCCCCTGTAGATGAAGCCGTAGAAGATAGCAGAAGCGTATCACCCGCACATAAGGGACTATTATTACTCAACGTCACAGCAACAGGCAATGGCTTCACCAATACAGTCGTAGTATCTTTACTGGTACAACCGTTCAGGTTGGCGGTAACGATATAATCACCGCTCATAGCAACAGCACTGTTAGCAACCGAAGTGTCTTGCGCAGAAGAAGCAAAACTAGCTGGCCCTGCCCAGCTATAGCTCACACCACTGGTACTGCTGGTAGAACTGAGGTGCAAACTATCGCCCGCACACAGTGGACCGTTGTTAGTGGCTACAGGTTTTGCAGGCAGGGGCTTTACGGTAACTGATAAAGTGTCTTTTACTTCGCAGCCGTAAAACTTAAGTGTAGCATAATAGTCACCGCTATTAGCAGGAACAGCGTTATTGATGACTGGGTTTTGCAATGTGGAACTAAAGCCAGAAGGCCCTGTCCAGCTATAGGTGGTGGGTGTTACATTGGTACTGGCAGAAAGGCTGAGTGCACTGCCTTCGCAGATGGGGCTGTTGCTAGTTATACTTATTGCTGAGCTATCTGGATTGTGGATTTTTATATTAAAACCATTTGTGCCAGAAGTATCAATTGGACTTGAGGATATTATTCTGATACGGTAAGACACGCCATTATGAACAGAGCTTGGCACTTGGCCAATTATCACCCCATCAGTATCAGACGATAAATACCCAATATTGGTAGGTGAACTGAAAGAACCATTCTCGTCTGAAAGCTGCGCGGTAAATATATTGTTTGAGTTGTATTTTTGAAAGGTATAAAAAGGTATTAAAATTGAATCCGGAGCGCACAAGAAAGTATCGCTAAAAGCAACCCTGAAAGTATCATATTCAGCCACAACAACAGAATCAATATAGTAGTATCCATAATGAGAACTCACATTTATAGAATCAACGATTAGGCTATTATAGTCAAGAAATCCACCAATCACTATATTATTATATGCTGAATCTGAAATGAATTTTTTAGTTAATCTTTTCCAATTCATGGTATCTAATATAACACCATAATTAGTGAACAAGACCTGTGGTGTCACATTTAATACATCGTAAGTATTTGTGTCTTGACTATTACAATAGAAATAGACTCCAAGATCATTAGTGCCATAACGGGAATTATCTGCTAGTGAAACCGACATGGACACTTCATAGATTTTGCCAATTTTGAGTTGCTTTATTCCTGATGCAATATATTCCTTATAATCTGTATAACCAGATGGGGTATTAGGCGGATTATAGTAGGCATGAACACCCATATATGCCTGACCACTGGCAGCATATTGAAAGCCAAGTAGATTGTTAGGTACCGAAAAGTTGTACAAAGTGATACAGGCATTATGATAATCTGATGAAGCAGTGGTATACCTGCGCCAACCAATACATTGAACTGGTAGTGGTACGCAGCTGGTATAATATTCAAAGTCCCCGTTTGGCACATGGTTCTGCTGCCCTTTTGCTAGCACAGGTAATAACAGGAAAAACATCAATGCTGATAGCAGGTACTTCATAAGCTCAAGGTTGTATATAAATATACGCTATTTAGCACATATCATAGTATCCAATTAATCATCCTAATCATAGTTGAAGACTATTATTATTTGAATAATTGATATAAAATTTGTATTTTTGTTATAGTAGACAAAAGCTGAAAAACCATCTCTCCACCATGTACATAATGAGTCCCAAAAACCACAATAATCTTTTTACCACCTGTATCCATGCCGGGTCGTCCTGCCACCCCCAACCCCAAAACTTTTATCCCGAAATTCTGGCAATCCCGTACGTACGGGAGCAACAATTTATACCAACTGCTTACTATCAGTCAACTACAAAACGCAAAAGTGATAATATTTTGTTTGCGAGTCCAATTTGGAAACAAAGTCCTCAAAAATGGCAACACTTTGGCATCACTTTGGCAACAAAACACAACAATTCATACAAAAAGTAGTCCCGTAAGTACGGGATTGGGGTTTATCTTTGCACCCTTATAGAATTTCATATTTATGCTTACCGCCAACCAGATAAGGCAACAGTTTTTAGATTTCTTCAAAGGAAAAGGGCACACTATCGTACCCTCCGCACCCATTGTGGTGAAGAATGACCCCACATTGTTATTCACCAATGCGGGTATGAACCAGTTTAAAGACTATTTCCTGGGCAACCGTCCTGCGCCCGACCCGCGCGTGGCCGATACGCAGAAATGCCTGCGTGTGAGCGGTAAGCACAACGACCTGGAAGAAGTAGGTGTGGACACCTACCATCATACAATGTTCGAGATGTTGGGCAACTGGAGCTTTGGCGACTATTTTAAAGAAGAAGCCATAGCCTGGAGCTGGGAATTGCTGACGGAGGTATATAAACTTGACAAAAACAGGCTGTACGTTACCGTGTTTGAAGGGGATGAAAAAGATGGCCTGCCAAAAGACAACGATGCTTACAACTTCTGGAAAAAATGGATAGCCGAAGACCGCATATTGTTGGGGAATAAGAAAGACAACTTCTGGGAGATGGGTGATACCGGCCCCTGCGGCCCTTGTAGCGAGATACATGTAGACTGCCGCCCCGATAGCGAGCGTACTGCTGTAGATGGCAGCACACTGGTAAACGCTGACCATCCGCAGGTGATAGAGATATGGAACAATGTGTTCATGGAGTTCAACCGTATGAAAGACGGCAGCCTGGTAAAGCTACCCGCGCAGCATGTGGATACAGGTATGGGTTTGGAAAGGCTGGTGCGTGTATTGCAGGGCAAGAGCAGCAACTACGATACCGACCTGTTTACCGGCACCATTGCTGCTGTAGAGCAGATAACCGGCAGGAAATACGGCAATACGGATGGTAAAGAAGACATAGCATTCAGGGTAATAGCCGACCATATACGAGCTATATCATTTACCATAGCCGACGGGCAACTGCCCAGCAATACAGGTGCGGGCTACGTAATCCGCCGCATATTGCGTAGGGCGGTCAGGTACTACTATTCTTATCTCGATTATAAACAACCCCTGCTCAACCAACTGATTGCCCAACTCGGCAGGCAGTTTGAAAACGTATTCCCCGAGCTGCACAAGCAGGAAGACCTGGTAACACGTGTGGTGAAAGAAGAGGAAGAAGCTTTTTTGAGAACACTGGATAAAGGCTTAAAGAAAGTAGATGAAATAACAAGTTCATCCACCACAACCACTATACCGGGTAATGTGGCTTTCGAACTTAACGATACCTATGGTTTCCCCATAGACCTGACGGAACTGATAGCCCGCGAAAAAGGCTGGACTGTGGACCTGGCAGGCTTTGAGGCCGAACTGCAAAAGCAAAAAGACCGCAGCCGTGCAGCTACCGCGCTGGATACCGAAGATTGGGTAATAGTGAACGAGGGCACGCATGTTGATTTTGTAGGTTACGATAGCCTGGAAGCTAAAGCACAGGTGCTGCGCTACCGCAAGGTGACGGCAAAGGGCAAGGAATCTTACCAGCTGGTGCTGAACAAAACACCTTTCTACGCCGAAAGCGGCGGCCAGGTGGGTGACAGGGGAGAACTGACAGTTGGAGGCGAAAAGATCTACATCACCGATACTAAGAAAGAGAACGATCTCATTATACATTTTACTACCAAGGTACCTGCATCCATGCAGGGTGAGGTAACAGCAAAAGTGAACGAAAGCACCCGCCGCAATACCGAGATACACCACAGCGCCACACACTTGCTGCACGCAGCATTGCGTACAGTATTGGGTACGCACGTAGCGCAAAAAGGCTCTTTGGTAAATGAAGAGCACCTGCGTTTCGACTTCTCACACTTTGCAAAAGTGAGCGATGAAGAAATAGCACAGATTGAAGCGATGGTGAATGAAAAAATCAGGCAGAACCATCCAGTAGTCATCAAAGAAATGGCTAAGGACGATGCCGTGAAGATGGGTGCTATGGCGCTCTTTGGCGAAAAGTATGCTGATGTGGTGCGCGTAGTGGTGATAGATCCCGCTTACTCTATAGAACTGTGCGGTGGTACGCATGTGGGCAGCACGGGGCAGTTGGGCTTCTTCAAAATAAAACACGAAACAGCGGTGGCGGCCGGTGTGCGCCGGATAGAAGCTGTAAGTGGCAAAGCTGCTGAAGAATACATAAACGAAAATCTGTCATTGCTCAGCCAACTGAAAGAAGCGCTGAAAAACACCAAAGACCCCGTAAAGGCAATAGAAAAACTGTACGAAGAAAAAGCACAGGTAGAAAAACACGCTGAGATGCTGGAAGCTCGCCAACTGGTTGGCATACGCAACGAGGTATTGAAGAAAGACGAAGTGGTGGGTGATGTTACCTTCATAGCTGATATAGTGGAAGTGCCATCTGTAGATGCATTGAAGAAACTATGCTTCGACATCAAGCACCACGTTAACGACCATGTAGTAGTGCTATGCAGCAATATAGGCGGCAAAGCCCATGTGGCCATAGGCGTGGACGATAAAGTGGTGGCAGCCAAAGGGCTGGATGCCAACAACATCATCAAGCAGCAGGTAGCCCCGCTCATCAAAGGCGGCGGCGGCGGACAGAAGACCCTGGCGACAGCCGGCGGGCAGGATGCCGCTAAGTTTAGCGAGGTGATTGATGCAGTGAAAGCATTATTATCGTAATATTAGGTGATGAAACTCTGCCATATCACAATGCTGCTGGCAGCAGTACTGGCTGCCACTCCCGCCCTTGCCCAGGACGAGGAGATACAGCGCATACCTATTGAGCTATCAGCGCAGTCCAACCTCTACTTTCACGAGATAACGGATACAAGCACGGTACGTGGTGGTGCGGGCATACCTCCTGTGGAGATAGACATTCGCGGTGTGAAGATGATCAGCTTTGAAGATGCGGAGGGCACTGTGAGTTGTTTCGGCGATTATGATTCGACTTACTTTGGTGCGGACGGTGGTGCCTACGGGCAAAAGACTGATGTGGGTGAGCGTGGAGCACTGTCCGGCATACAACACAAAAAGAAAGTGATGTTTGTAACCGGGGTGATGATCAGCGAATACTCCCGGCTGGATCCTCCATACCCGGCAGACGATTATACTGAACGGGAAAACTATGAAGAATTGTACCCGCCTTTTAACCAGGTTTTCTTCGTAGGTGATGGTAAAAATGCAAAGGGCGTGCGGCAAAGAATACTGGTGCGCGATGATGCCACTACTCTTTACATCGGTTTCGCCGACTGTCTGCAGGGCCCTGCCAGCAATTACCGTGATAATAAAGGCACTATAAAGATGACCGTAGTGCTGTACCGTACAGGCAAGGGCAGGGGTTAACAGGCTTATCCACGCCACTTTGCGAAATATCCACAGCCGGGTTTAAAAGTGCCCGAAACGAGTATCTTTGTTTGGAGTAAAACTATATTAGAAAAAGATGCGATTCATTGTTACTTCCACGGCGTTATTGAAGAACCTGCAGCAGATAAGCGGGGTAATCAGCACCAATACAGTATTATCGGTATTAGAGGATTTTTTGTTTGAACTGAAGGGCAATACCCTTACGCTTACCGCTACCGACCTGGAGACAATGATGCGTGTGCAGATGGACGTAAACGATGCACAGGGCGAAGGCCGTATCTGCATCCCTTCTAAAATTCTGACTGAATACCTGAAGAACCTGCCCGAGCAGCCCATTACGTTCAACGTTAACGATAAAGACCTGTCGATTGAGATGTCCAGCGACGTGGGTAAGTACAAGATAGGCGGCGAAAAAGCGGATGACTTCCCAAAAGAGCCGGCTCCGGGTAATACTACTAACTTCAACATCTCTTCTATCGCATTGATAGAGAGCATCAATAAAACACTCTTTGCGGTAAGCAACGATACCCTGCGCCCTGCTATGACAGGTGTGTACTTCGAGATGGGCAAAGGTGCGCTGACCTGCGTATCTACCGACGCGCACAGGCTGGTGAAGCTGAGCCGCACAGACATCGCCTGTCCTAAGGAAGATGGTATCATCGTTCCTAAGAAGCCATTGCAGCAGTTGCGTGGTACGCTTACGCCCGATGATACCCAACTGGAACTGTCTTACAACAGCAGCCACCTGTTTGTAAAAAGCGCAAGGCTGAGCATGAGCTGCCGCCTGATAGACGCCCGTTTCCCTGATTATAAAGCGGTAGTGCCTACGGACAATCCTTACAAGCTCACCATCAACCGAAACGACTTCATCAGCGCATTGAAGCGCGTAAGCATATTTGCCAATAAAACAACCAACCAGGTGGTTTTAGATATCAACGGCAACTCGGTAACCATCAGCGCCCAGGATATAGACTTCTCTTACGAGGGTAAGGAAACGCTGACCTGCCAGTACAAAGGCGAGGATATGAAGATAGCTTTCAATGCCAAGCTGATGATAGAAATGCTGGGCAATATGGATGGCGACGATATACAACTGGACCTGAGCACGCCAACCCGTGCCGGCATCGTCCGCCCGACAGAAAAAGTAGAAAACGAAGACCTGCTGATGCTGCTGATGCCGCTGATGGTAGGGGTATAATATTTACTTCGATACTGACCAATATAGTAAGGGGTGCTTGTGCATCCCTTTGTTGTTATCATACATACTTTCCCTCTTGGGAGGCGTTGGGGTGGGTGTACTCGCGGTGGAAATACTACAGATGTAGCATTGCTTGAATAACCCTAAAGGCTATCCGCCTTTATTGTACCTGTTCCAATCAACATGTCATCTTTGTTAACCCTGGCACTCCATAACCACTTATCATTTTCATAATAATCATGATCAGGGTATGTTATTGCCAAACTTTCTTTAGAAGTGCATTCAAACATTACTTCGAAATTTCCCAGCGAATCTGTCGAAAAACGATATGACCGAATATTCGGTTCTTCGCTGAAAGTAGAGCTAGTCCTGCTGCCTGAAACATGCAATTTGTAATCGTTATTTTTAATTGGCTCGCCCGTAGTTTTGTCAATTATGGCACCTGTTATTATTCTCTGCTGCTCTTTTTCGCAGGAGGCCATAGCACACATAATCAGGCATGTTAACAAGAGCAGGAGTTTATTCATAATAATGTGCATTTAGGTATTAGATAAATATCCTGAACAAATAATATACCAAACAGTCGATTAAGTACCTTTTGATTGTTACATCACACGTATAATACCAGCGCTGAAGAATAATACGCCTGAAATGAAATGGAGCATGCCTGTATTATGGGTTTTCTTTTTAGCAGCAAGTTCCGTATCGGTCGTCACAGGCATCTGCTTTGCTTTATTCAAATAGTTGGTGCCTATACTAGCGAAAGTAACAGCTAATGCAAAAAAAGCTATTGATAATGCCATATTTCTCTTAAGTCTACTTCCCTAAAATATACAACTCCACATCTTTCTTTGTTATCTTCTTATCGCTGAAGATGATGAGGCGCTCTACGGCGTTGCGCAGTTCGCGGATATTACCTGTCCAGTTGTGCTTTTGCATAGCGTCCAGCGCTGCTTTTTCAATGTCCTTCTTCCCCTGGTTGTATTCATTGCTGATGTCTTCTATAAAATGTTCTACCAATTCAGGTATGTCTTCGGCACGTTCGTTCAGCGTAGGCACTTGTATAATCACCACACCCAGCCTGTGGTACAGGTCCAGTCGGAATTTCTTCTCCTCCACTTCCTGCATCAGGTCTTTGTTCGTAGCGGCTATCACACGCACATCCACCTTTATCTCCTTGTCGCCGCCCACGCGGGTTATCTTGCTCTCCTGCAGGGCACGCAGTACCTTGGCTTGCGCATCCAGGCTCATATCACCTATCTCATCCAGGAAGAGCGTGCCGCCCTTAGCCTGCTCAAACTTACCTATGCGCTGTTTGATGGCCGATGTAAACGAACCCTTCTCATGTCCAAACAGTTCGCTCTCTATCAGTTCAGACGGTATGGCGGCGCAGTTCACCTCTATCATCGGGCCGTTGGAGCGGGGGCTCAGTTCATGTATATTTCTCGCCACCAATTCTTTGCCTACACCATTGGCGCCCGTTATCAGCACACGTGCGTCTGTAGGTGCTANNCGCAGAGCTGCCAATCATCTCCGCACTGCGCGATATGCGTTTCCGCAGTTGCTTGGTCTCCGTTACCAGCGAGCTCCTGTCCATAGCATTGCGTATGGTTATCAGCAGGCGGTTCAGGTCAGGCGGTTTAGATATAAAATCGAAAGCCCCTTTCTTCACCGCATCCACTGCTGTTTCTATATTCCCATGTCCTGATATCACTACGAAGGGCACATCTGGTTTCAGTTCTTTCACTTTCTCCAGTACCTCTATGCCATCCATCTTGGGCATTTTTACATCGCAGAGGATACAGTCGTAGTCTTTCGCCTTTATCATTTCCAACCCTTCAGCACCGTCTGCCGCTTCTTCCACTTCAAAACCCTCAAAGGAAAGAATGTCTTTAAGCGTATTACGTATCGCCCTTTCATCGTCTATTACCAGTATTGTCTGTGCCATGTATTGCTTAGTGTTTTTCAGTCTTTATCAGTTTGCCCAGTTCATCATATTCTTTCCACTCTCCTATCTTTTCGTCGTTGATGTACATGCCTTCGGCTTTTACTTTATCATTAGGATAATATTCTTTCCACAGTCCCGTCTTCACATCATTTTTATATTCACCTTTTTCAGTTACATACCCCTGCTCGCTGTATACTGTACAAGGGCCTTCTTTTACACCATTCTTGTAGGTGTATTCTACATACCTGTTGCCGTTGCGGTGGTACCAGGTGATGACGCTATCTCTTACACCCTCTTTATATGTCCCTATCTCCTGTGGCATAGCCGATTCATAGTTTTTGCGGTATGGCCCGTGCTTTTTGCCGTTGGCGTAAGTTTCTTCCAGTATTACAGGCCCCAGGTGTTTGTATTCTCTGCGTGGTCCGTGTAGTTTATCATTTTTATAATTTTCTATCAGGTGTAGCGCTCCGTCTGCATCTATTTCCATATACAGCCCATGCTTTTTACCTGCATGGTAGCTGGTCATGCTTTTTGCGTATTTACTTGGCCAGTATTCGCTCCATACCCCTTCTTTCTTTCCTTTGTACATATTGCCCTCTACTATCACCTGCCGGTTGGCTATCACTATCACCTGTACAAACTCCCAGCCGCCGGATTCTTTGGTTATCACCGTATCCAGCTCTTTTGAGCCGGCCCTTGCCGCTAATGTTAAGCATATCAATGCTGTAAAGAGGTATGCTCTTTTCATTTCTCCGTATCTGTTTAGGGGCAAATTAGCGATTTATATTTTTTAACCTCAATGGCCGGCGAAGTATTAACATTATTGATACTTGTATAAGGTTGCGGATTAGTGCCACTATCTATTAATCAGTAACTTTGTATTTTAATTGATGTAGCTACAATTATTTATCAACAACAAAGGATTTTCAACGATGGCTAATACAATATTTCACGCAGCAGATACGCGCGGACATGCCGACCACGGCTGGCTCAACGCACACCATTCTTTCAGCTTTGCAGGCTACCACGACCCCTNNTGGTGCATTGCGTGTGCTTAACGACGATATAGTTGCCCCCGGCATGGGTTTTGGCAAACACCCGCACGATAATATGGAAATCATAACCATAGTGCTGGACGGTGCACTGGAACACAAAGACAGCATAGGCCATACGCAGGCTATCCATCCTGACGAAGTGCAGGTAATGAGCGCGGGTACGGGTGTATTTCATAGCGAGTACAACCACAACAAGGATAAAGCCGTAAGTCTACTGCAGACATGGATATTCCCCAATAAAAAGAATGTAGAACCCCGCTACGACCAGCGTGTGTTTCCTGCAGCCGAAAGGCTGAACCAATGGCAACCAATAGTGTCGCCGATGGGTAATGACGACCCTGGTATGAAGATACACCAGGACGCTTGGATATACCGTAGCAAGATAGCTGCAGGCAATAGCCTGGAGTACAACCTGCATTCGGCAGACAATGGTATATACCTGTTTGTGATTGATGGCAGTGCTGCAACTGAGGGTCAGCAACTGAACAGGCGCGATGCTATCGGTATCAGTGAAACCACTAAAATAACCGTAACTGCAAAAGCAGATACTGAATTGGTATTGTTTGAACTGCCGATGGAGTGGTAATGGAAACTATTGCTTAAATTACAATAGCTAAACACCACCATATGGATGCGAATAATATAACGAAGCATTACACCAATGGCGACATTACCGTGGTTTGGAAACCGTCTTTATGCATTCATTCCAAAAAATGCTGGACGGGCCTGCCCGAAGTATTTGACCCACGCATAAAACCGTGGGTGAAGATAGAAGGTGCCCCGTCTGATGCTATTGCAGAGCAGGTAGGTAAATGTCCATCAGGTGCATTAAGCTGGTTCAGGAACGAAGAGAAGGAAGGCTGATTGCAATACACAGATATCATAGAACAACTCAAACTGAGGTTGATGCAACCTTTGCCCGGGCTGGCTGCCCAAAACAGGATGGCCAGCAGGGTGAGGCCGTTGCCGCCCGAGCTGCCTGAGGATGCCCGCGAGAGCGCTGTGTTGGCATTGCTCTTTCCACTTGAAGATGAACTGAACCTGATGCTGATAAAGCGGGTGGAGGATGGCAAACCCCATAGCGGGCAGATAAGTTTCCCCGGCGGCAGGCGCGACCCCGAAGATGAAAGCCTGCAGGTAACTGCCCTCAGGGAAACATTTGAAGAGGTAGGTATTCCTTCATCATCAATAGAAGTATTGGGCAAACTCTCCCAGCTCTATATTCCCGTCAGCAATTCCAATGTGCACCCATACGTGGGCTATATGCACAGCATTACCGAGAGCCGTATAAACGAGGCAGAAGTGCAGTATATATTGGAGGTGCCGGTAAGAGAACTGTTCCTGCCCGAGCCCAAAACCATCAGGCATATACGTCCCAGCGCCTTCCCCGAGATGCTGATAAAAGCCCCCGCCTATCTGCTGGATGATGACCACATCATATGGGGTGCCACGGCTATGATGATAGCGGAACTGGAGGAAGTGATGCAAAGCAGCTAGGTTGTTATTCTGCTAATGTCCTGAGTTTCCATAATATTCCATTCTTGGTTTCCTGTTTGCTTAAATGTCCCTCGTTAAGGAGCTTTTGTAAAAAGGTATCAGCTTCATTTCTCGGTATTCCCGAAAGCTCGGCATACTCTCTTGAGGTAAGTGTCGGGTAAAGCTTAAACAGCGACTGCCAGTTAGTATTATACTTATGTTTGTGTA
>DINJ01000202.1:0-3279 GCA_002423665.1 Bacteroidetes bacterium UBA5543
CGGTGCAGCTTCATATTCACCAGCAGCTCTTTGGCGCCCGCGCCATAGCAGGCATCCTGCATATTGTTCACCAGTTGCATCACGGTATCATACGGCCCCTCTATCACTGTTTCAAAAGGGCATACCTGGTACCGTAGCCCCGACTGCTGCACGACAGCTATGGCAGCGTCTATTATCCTGTAAGCTTCATCCTTAGGTATGCCCAGCGGCAATACCTGTATGGCGAGATTGATATTGTAGTTCATGCGCGCAAAGGTAGGGTATATTACTACTTTGGTCTTAGTGCCTTAAGATACTTCCCCTCCACGGGAGGGGCGAGTGAGGGTTTTGTGTGGTTGGGGGGTGGGTAAATACTCGCGCTATATTCCCTAATAGCTCAAGTGCCTTCCTCTTACAGCTCCATCATCATCTCGTACTGGCTGATATGTTTTTGCAACCCTATAGCCTGCAAGAAACTATTAGTGTTTTCAGAACCTGCATCAATATTGATAATCAGCAGCGGACCGGCACAGGCATTGGCTATATGCCTGAATAGTGCAGTGCCCAATCCATTGCGGCGGTGTTCCTTAGTTACAGCAAACTGGTGTACCCTGCATGCAGCGCTATCGTAGTGAGCGTAAGCGGCAATTTTACCGTCAATTCTTACGCAGATGGTAGTTACGGATGCTCCCCTGTTGGTTATGCGTTGGTTCATCTGCTGCCAGGCGGGCTGCCAGTCCCATAACTTAGCCAGTTCGTCAGCATCGTAGCTGTTGAGCAGTTCTATAGTGTAATGCGTTTTAGCGGTTGCTGTTATATCGCCTTTGTATGCGTGCAGCAGCCGCGTGGCCTGGAACCCCAGCCGCTCATAAACGATATAAGCCCCCTTGTTATTTTCCAGTACCTCCAGCAGCATCAGTTGCGCACCCGCCTGCCTGAGCATGGGTAATACATAGGCAAACATTTTTTCGGTGAGTTTTTGTCCCCTGTACGCAGGTATCACGCCCGTGCCGCCATCCCATACGCGCCTGTTGTTTTCATCGGCACCTATTAGTATTACACCCGCTAAAGTGCCGTTGTCAAATGCTCCTACCGATATAGAAAGGTCAATATCCTCTACCCGAATTTTCTGCAGCAAAGATTCATCTGTCCATTGTATCGGAATTTCATACTCCGCAAAAGCGGCGTTCATACAAGCGGTTATGTCGCTGATGGGTGTATGTTCCAGTGTAGTGAAATGCATGTGTAAATCTAAGGGAGTTTTTTTTTGTCTGAATCAGAATGCGCGTGATTTAAGAGATACGATTTATCTGTTGCCCGTTGTCAGAAACCCATTACGGTTTTTATGTACTCTTCCACAGTCCCCATCCCCAATGCCCGCCTCCTTTCATTTACGTTTGCGGCATCCACTATAGGAAATAATTCTTTGTCTTTTACTCTCCTGAACTGCGTTCCATAATATTGCTTCCCTTGTTCTTTTACCATTATCCTGTCGTAGAGATAAGCGTAGTTGGATGGGGTAACATCTTTTGTTACCAGCAATTTTTCCATCTGTTTCAATACAGTCTTCTGAAATTCAACATCATCATCTGCATGTTGCGCCAACAGGAATGCTGCATCGGATGCAGGCGTGCCAACCTGAGAAATGCCGGGGAAACCCTGTTGTGCGATTGTTTTTTTAATAAACAACAGGTTCAGGCTATCTGTTTCGCGGATGATATTTGTGGCTGATTCAGTCTGCATCATCAGGCGGTACATTCTTGTTGACTGATCGGCACCGCCAGCTTTCAGTATGCTGATTGCGAGCGGTAGATTCATAGGGTTGTACGTGTTTTTATAATGATTAGTTACTCTGCCTTCAAACTTTTTCCATGCGGCAGACTTATTATAATTTCTGAGGTGGTAAAACCCTAGAATATTAGGGTCGTAATTTTCTGCACATTCTTCATTTGATGGATTTTTATCACAAACATCCAGCGCATGGTTCAGGTAGTAAAACATCGAATCTTCAGCTCCTAATAGCCCATACATAAGCGCGATGCTCATGCTTACATAACTATGAGCCCCTGGATAGACATCAACCGGGTTTCTTGCCAGCGAGTTGAGTAACTTTTCTTTTTTTATAGCTATTTTCTCATATTCTGCTTCGCTTTGTGCCGAGGCAGCAGTAACAAATAATAAGCATAGCCCAATTGCATATAGTCGGTTCATGGGTATTCATTTATTATAAATGTACACTTTTCCCTTCACGCTCGGCTGTTCAAGATGTTCGGCACGGCATCTTGAATACAGGGTACAAAGCCGTTTTTGTAAACGGTATTCAATAAACCGCAGTTGGGCCTGGTACCCACCTGCCCCCAATTAGGCGCAAGTGTTTTCCACTTGTGCCAAAAGGGTTCTAAGCCACTGGTCTTAGCCTCTCGCTAAGACCCGGGATAAACAAAGGTCCGCTTACCCACAGGCATAGTGCTCACCTCAAGCCAAACATATCCTTATATACCCGCCTCACGCAGGTAGTGCAGTTTTTATCTATAGCCGCCATTATCTGTTCAAAGGTCGGCACCTCGCTCATGCCGCAATAGTTGCATACCTGGCCCATGCCATATTGCACGGCCCTTGCCTCGCCCCTGGCTATTTTCGCCAGTATCTCCCTTTTTTCGGTTGTCGTCAGCAGTGACGGGCGGTTATCCTCTATCTCCTTTAATACTTCTGTTCTTATTCTCTGCCGCACATTCCTTATGTACTCCGCCACTTCGGGCGATTGTAACATCAGGTTTCCGCCATGCTCCGCCTCTTCCTGCTTCATGGGATAGTTAATGGCTGTCATATACGCTTCTGCCTTGTCGTTGCTGCTGAGGTAGGCCATTACAAAGGCCTGTTGTTTCTGGTTCATGTTTATGGTTTTTATTGGTGAATGATAATACCCTTCCGGAGAAAAGATATTGCAATAGCAAAAATAGTGTGTAAAGAAGATAAATAAAAATAAATTATTTGTCAGGGACAGAAATATTTCGCTAAAATATCCGGGCCAGGGAGAAAGGTATGTTAACTCAACTCTACAGATTAGTCTTCCCGACAGGACATACGTGCCGGAAACTCACGACCGAATAACTGAGTCTCCCCGGAATTTATCCCGCCACCGGCGGGAGGGGGGTAGGGGGACCATCGCGCAGAAAAAAATAAATTTTTTGTAATAAATAATTATATGTAATTTAGCTATTGAAAATAATGAGCGGTAAATCCTTATTGCCCTATTAATATTTTAACCTTTTAACTACAAAAACCATGACAAAAAAACAC
>DINJ01000202.1:3482-3602 GCA_002423665.1 Bacteroidetes bacterium UBA5543
GTCAACATCCTCATCAACCAAACAAGCGAAAAGGAAGATAATAAAATTCCTCCTTTGAACTTAGCGCAGCGGTCTCACGAGCACATGCGAGTAACTCAGGAGGTGCCCCATGAACATGGG
>DINJ01000085.1 GCA_002423665.1 Bacteroidetes bacterium UBA5543
CATAGCTCAGCGCAACCCGGACCGGGAGCTGATCCACCATTCTGACAGAGGTATGCAATATTGCTGTGCAGAATACATCAGCAGGTTAAACAGAGAACGCATAATTATCAGCATGACCGAGAAAGGAGATCCATATGAGAATGCACTGGCCGAAAGAGTTAATGGAATATTGAAAACGGAATTCAACCTTGGCAGAAAATTTGAGTCATTTACGCATGCAGTATATGCCGTAAAACAGGCTATAGGTATCTACAACAACCTAAGGCCCCACAGTAGCCTTGGCAACCTCACTCCTGAGCAGGCGCATCCGCTTCAGGGAAACCTGGAACCAAAATGGAAACGCAGAATATTCACCAAAAACAAACCCAAATATGCACAACCAAAAGACAATGGCTTTTAGTTTTCAAGTGATAGGATTTTGATTATTTTTAAACTGTCAACTCCAGACAGGATTTTCTAACAATTTCTGTCAACCTTTTTCAGGACGATACATACCATTGTCCACATCCCTCTTCATGTGGCGCGTTTGGGGAATCAGAAAGGCCAATTCCATTGAACATCAACACCTACCTGCGCAAAAACAACTATGAAATACGGGGCGCAATACAACTCCTGCAACACGAAACCAATTAACCGTTAACCAATTAACCTACAGAAAAACCCAAAACATTGGCACATTACCGAATTATCACATTGTCAAATTCTCAATACTCCCCCAAAAGCTAAAAAATCGTGAATTGTTGTACTTTCGCAGCCCGGTCTACCCGACCGTGCCAACTTAGCCGGATGCTACAGCAAGAGTCATTAGAGGCAAAACAAAATACAGGCGTTCTTTCACGCATCAGGGATTACAACCAATTGCTGAAACCCAACCTCAGCGGCATGGTGGTATTCAGTAGCGTTATTGGCTACCTGATGACCCCCAATGTTTCCTTTTCGTGGCAGGATTTCGGGCTGTGGGAGCGCATCATTACGCTCTTTGTAGGCGGTATGATGGTTACCGGCGGCGCAAACACCATCAACCAGATACTGGAGCGCGAAAGCGATAAGCTGATGAAGCGCACCCNNCTTGCCGGTACCGGCAGCATTGATGCTGGTGGCCTGGCATTGTTTTCATTGCAGTTCTTCTGGCAGTTCCCCCATTTCTGGGCCATTGCCTGGGTGGCTTTCGACGACTACAGCAATGCCGGCATTCGTATGTTGCCTACCCGTGAGCGCGAAACCCGCTTCACCGCCGTGCAATGTATGATGTATAGCCTGGTGCTGGTGCCTATGGCTATGGTACCGCAGATGCTGGGCATGACCAATGCCATAGGCATGTGGATAAGCATGGCATGTGGGGCCATGTACTTTGCGGCATCTGTCGCTTTCTATGTAAAAAACGATTACAAATCTGCGCGTAGAGTGATGTTTGCATCATTCATATACCTTCCGACTGTGTTGCTGGCCCTTGTAGCCGACAAAGTGTAGCAGGATATGTGCCGTATGACGAAGAACAGAAAGAAGAAAAATGTGTGAAAGATGGAGATGACAAGTAAGAGAAAGAAGATACATCCTCAGAAATTCATGATGTGGCTGGCCATTGGCAGTATGGCTATGGCCTTTGCCGGTCTCACCAGTGGCTACCTGGTAAGGCAGGCGCAGGGCAACTGGCGGTATTATTCCCTGCCTGCCATGTTCTGGTACTCCACCATTGCCATCGTTATCAGCAGCATCACCATGCATTTGGGTGTAATGGCGTTTAAGAGCCGCCAGATGCCCCGTTACCAGGCCCTTATTACCATCACGCTGGTGCTGGGCATTATATTCGGCTTGCTGCAGTACGGCGGGTTTTATCAGCTATATCACCAGTTGCAGCAGATACGCATCAATGGCGAAACGCTCACAGAGACTTCTACTGTACGCATAGATGGCAACCCCAGCGAGTCGTTTTTGTTTGNNTTGTATTTTTAAAGGCATTTCGCAAGCGCGTAAAGGTTTATAATGCCACCGGATTAGAAATTGCTGCCACGTACTGGCACTTTGTAGATATATTGTGGGTATATTTATTTGTGTTTTTTCTGGCAAATCAATAAAATTGTTTCGAAATTCGCACCCGAATTGCAACTTCAAAATTATTAGAGCTATTTATGTCGCACTCAACTGTTGTTACCTCAGCGCCAAAGGAAAACGTCTGGATAGGCGGGCGGTCTCCGTACAATGTAAGCTACGGAAAGATGATGATGTGGTTTTTCCTGTTATCAGATGCCCTCACCTTCGGAGCGCTGCTTATCTCTTACGGTACTACTCGCTTCTTTAGTGCGGTTTGGCCAGATCCTAACGAAGTATTTAAGTCTTTCCCTTTCTTTGAGGGTCAGAACCTCCCACTACTTTTTGTGAGTCTGATGACGTTTATCCTCATCATGAGTTCTGTAACCATGGTGCTTGCAGTACATGCCGGTCACTATGGCGATAAGAAGAGCGTAGCAAAATGGCTGCTCTGGACGATCATTGGCGGTATCTGCTTCCTTGCCTGCCAGGCTTGGGAATGGACACACCTGCACGGTGAGGTAGGAGCCCTCTGGGGTGGTTTCACAGACCCTGCAACACCAGTGACTAAGTTTGAGCACTTNNAACATACTGATACTGGTAAATACCGTAAATGGTGTTTATGAGCGCAGGGGTTACTATGAAATGGTAGAGAAGATAGGTCTTTACTGGCACTTTGTAGACCTGGTTTGGGTATTCGTATTTACCTGCTTCTACCTGCTCTAATACTGTCGTATTACCTGAGAATATTCACTAATTGTCAACGAATAAAATAAGCATTATATAATATGTCTTCACATCATCAAGCCGACAGCATCCAGAGCCTGTATGAAGGCGATCAGTCCAAACTGTACTCGGGCGTGCTGGCGCACCACTCGGACATCAATTCGTCAGAAAGCAAGTCGCAGATCAAAAGGATATGGAAAGTATTCTGGATACTGCTGGTAATCACGGTTGCAGAGGTAATAGTAGGTATGCAGTTTAGCCATGCACTTCCAAAGGGTCTGGTAAACTTCTTCTTCCTTGCCCTTACCATTCTGAAAGCTGGTTACATTGTTTCTATATTCATGCACCTTGGCGATGAGTTCCGTGGCTTTATTGCTACCGTGCTTATACCTTTGTTCCTGTTTATCTGGTTCATTATCGCATTCCTTGCAGATGGTTTCTTTTGGTTGCGTATGAACTCTTCTTCCCCTGCCCGCGATCAAATACCACAAGTGGAGCAGGTGCATCATGCTAAGTAATGAGTAAACAAAAGATCAACTATAGATTTTTAGGAGGATTAGCGGTAGCTTTTGTGCTGCCGCTTTCTTTTTATTTCATAGCCAAGCTGCTATCAAAAGATAAGATACACCTGCCACCGCGCTACTTTGCCGTTGGTACCACCAACAGGCAGGTAAGAGGCCGCGAAGTTACAGATACCATTTACCACGAGTTGGCCGATATAGCTCTTGTCAATCAGCTGGGTAAGCAGGTATCGCTCAACAGTACCCTGCGGGGGCGCATACTGGTTGTCAACTTCTTCTTTACCTCCTGCGCTACTGCCTGCCCACGCATCACATCCAACATTCGTGCATTGGAGAAGGCCTTCCGCAAGAACCCCAAGATAGAGAACGGGCTGGAAAACTCGGTACACTTTGTGTCTATCAGCACAGATCCGGGCAAAGACTCGGTTGCGGCATTGCGTGCCTATGCCGACAATAACGGCGCCAACCACGACCATTGGTGGTTCCTGACCGGCGACAAGCAAACGATATACAACTTTGCCAAAGAAGAGCTGCACCTGTTCACAGGCCCGGGCGATGGCGGTGCTGAAGACTTCGTTCATTCTGAGAAACTGGTGCTGATAGATGCCCAAAGGGTGATACGCGGCTACTATGACGGAATGGACCCCGTGCAGGTAAAGAAATGCGCCGATGATATAGTACTGCTTACCCTGGAGAAAGAAAAGCCATTGGCAAAGGGAAGCTACAAGAGTAAATGACAGTTAGTTTACATGCCGGGCAGTCTACCGGTGTAGGGCTAAGCCTGCATACAATACCAAACACTTAATTTTACAGCCAAATATTCATAGTGATGTTGACCCAGGGACTTAAAAAGAATGACCGCATGGCGCGTGCCCTCATTCTTACCGTGTCTTTTGTTGTTTTTGCCGCTGTAGTGGTGCTTTCGCGGGTGCAGCTAGAGCTGAACCTGGGCTTTGATGTTCACATCTTCGCGCTTATTAACGCAGTCATCAACAGCCTGGTATCTATACTACTGGTGGCCGCGCTGTTTGCCGTCAAAAACAAGAATTTTGAGCTGCATAAGAAAATAATGCTGGGCGCAATGGTGCTGTCCATACTCTTCCTGGTATCTTATATAGCACACCACTTGCTAGCCGGCGAAACCAAGTATGGCGGCGAGGGCCTAATGAAAAACATCTATTACTTCATTCTCATCACCCATATCATACTGGCGGCTATCATACTGCCATTCATACTGTTTACCGCCTACCGTGGCCTTATCAACGAGTTTGCCAATCACAAGAAGCTAGCCCGGTATACGTGGCCGCTGTGGTTGTATGTTAGCGTAACGGGTGTACTTGTATACCTCTTCATAAGCCCTTACTACAGCTAAGTGTATTTGGGTGTGCCAATAGCTGCAATTCACCTAACTTTGCAATAACAGTTGTTGTAACTGAGCAACCAAAATGAAACGTTTTATTCTAGTGGCCGGGCTGCTTGCAGCAGTAGTGATGCAGAAAGAAGCTGTAGCGCAAGGATGCTCTGTGTGTACCAAAACAGCCCAGGGCCTGGGCGACAAGAGTGCTAAAGGACTCAATAAGGGAATAATATACCTGGCATTTTTGCCGCTGGGCATTATAGGCACTGTAAGCCTTTTGTGGTGGCGGTCCAGGAGCAACCAGTAGCCTTTTGATGGCTCCCCCGGCAGAACCGGGAATGGCTGGCTAACATCAATATACAAACTTCTCCTATGTACAAGAATATTCTAAGCTGGGTATCGGCGTTCTCGCTACTATTATTTTCGTCCTGCGGGTNNTCGCTCAATTCATTTGACGAGATAGATGCAGATATCTCTACCAGGATAACGGTACATGTGGTAGGCGGAAACGAATGTAAAGTGCGTATTACCGGCTATCCCAACATTATAGAACATGTAGTGAAGGATGTGTCGTTGCATACGCTGCACCTGGATGTGGACCTGGACAACGGTTGGGAGATAGACAACGATGATATCAGTGTAGAAGTATACATGCCATCACTCAAAAACCTGTCTCTTTCCGGTGCTCCGGACGCTAAGGTGACCGGAGATATAAAAGGGAGAGCATTTAACCTGGACCTCTCTGGCGCCGCTGACATAACCATTGAACAGATTAATACTGAGTTTTTTACAGCTGACATCTCTGGCTCCGGATCGCTGAAAGTAAAGGGAGGAAATGTGCTGGAAGCGGAATATGAAATAAGCGGAGCCGGAAATATTGATGCTTTCCCTTTAAAGACGGAAATAACCACTGCGTCTATATCAGGTGCAGGTAATAGCGAGGTGAATGTGGAGAAGAAACTGGAAGCCATGATCAGTGGCGCAGGCTCCATACGGTATAAAGGCACCCCAGAAATAGAAAAACACATATCGGGCGTAGGAACTAT
>DINJ01000039.1 GCA_002423665.1 Bacteroidetes bacterium UBA5543
ATTGGGCGACCAATTGGAAGAGGTGAGCCTGGTATGGTCGAATAACGCACATACAGTATGGCAATATGAATTGGGTAACGAAGCGTACAAAGATTATCCATTTAAAGTATGGGGCAAGAACGATTTTATGGCCCCCTTTGCATCAGGCAGTTCCACATACGAGGCGTTGATAATTTGTCCCTGTAGTATGGGGACGGTAGGGCGCATAGCTTCGGGCATCAGCAACGACCTGGTGACGCGCGCGGCCGATGTAATGCTCAAAGAACGCCGCAAACTGATATGTGTGGTGCGCGAAACACCGTACAATTTGATACAGCTTAGAAATATGACAACGGTAACCGAAGCAGGGGGTATTATTTGCCCGGCTACCCCGTCATTTTACAGCAACCCGCAATCGATGGAAGATGTGGCGTATACGGTGGTATACCGTGTGCTGAAACTGGCAGGGTTGAATGTGGATGGATATAAATGGCAGGAAAAATAAACAGAATGGAGTACGCAAAGTCGCTGGAAAGGCTGAGGAAGATAATGGATGAATTAAGGGAGCAATGCCCCTGGGACAGGAAGCAAACGGCGCAGACGTTGCGTGTGCAGACAATTGAAGAAACATATGAACTGGTGGATGCCATAACAGATGATGACTGGAAGGGTATAAAGGAAGAGTTGGGAGATTTACTGTTGCATATAGTATTCTACAGTAAAATAGGTTCGGAGAAAAACCTCTTTACACTGGATGATGTGATAGAAGGTGTGTGTAATAAACTGGTATCGCGCCACCCGCATATATACAGCCATGTACAGGTGAGTGATGCGCAACAGGTAGAGCAGAACTGGGAACAACTGAAACTGAAAGAAGGTAAGAAATCAATACTGAGCGGTGTGCCACAATCNNGGTAGACGAAGAAATACAGGAACTGTATGAGGCGGTGGATAGCGCGCAAGCTGAAAAGATAGAAGAAGAATTCGGTGACGTATTGTTCGCGTTGGTGAATTACGCTCGTTTTGTAAATGTAGACCCAGAACTGGCATTGGAAAAAACGAATAAGAAATTCATACGCCGTTTTCAGTATATTGAAGATAAAGCCGCTGAACAAAACAAGGCATTGAAAGACATGACGCTGGAGGAAATGGACGCCTTATGGAACAGGGCCAAAGAAATGGAATAAAACGTGTTCAAACGCTATCCATACAAAGGTTGGATGTTGCTGGCCCTGCTGTTGTGGGGGCTGGTAATTGCGCGTTACTACCAAGCCCGCCGGTCGGTGACCCCTGCCAGCATGGCTGCCGCCATACAGCGTGATTTACAACAAAAAGAAGATGCGCTTACACTGCTGTTGAATGATAACGGGCTGGTTGACCGGATATTTACAGGAACAGTTACTGAAAATGATGTAGACAAGCTGGTAGGACAGCCGTATAGCTTGTACGCCTACCGGAACGATACCATTATATTCTGGAACACCAATAAACTGCTGGCGGACTGCGAACATCCTGTAGCACCCATTGGCGAGGAGGGCCTATATTATACCGAGCGAGGAAAATTTGTAAAAGCATGCCTACAGCCTGATAGTACCAGGCCGGAGCAAAAAATCGTTGTTCTTTTTCCGGTTGTTACCACATATCCCTTTGAAAACAACTACCTGCATTCTTCTTTCGAGGCGGCAGAGTACATACCACTGAACACAGTTGTTTCACCTCGTAATACAGGAAACAGCTATGCGATAGGTAACAATGCCGGCAAAACTGTTTTTTATGTCCAATTTAATCCCGACACCTTGCCTGAATGGCCGCCAGGCTTAGCTATTATTGGCTTGATATTGGCAGCACTCTTAGTTACTATTTTCTGGTTCCAGCTTATCACTACCTATTATACACGCAATAAATCCTTTTTGCACGGATTTTCCCTTCTGCTGCTCGTACTTCTTACTTTTCGCGTTGTTACTTACCGGGCTGGCCTGCCATTCAACTTCGAGGTATTGCCACTCTTCAGGCCACAGTTGTACGCCAGTAGTGCCATGCTGAGTTCACTGGGACAATTACTGCTCAATTCCTTGTTGTTTTTGTGGGTAGTAATATTCATCGTTCGTCATGCACGATACGATATTTTAAAGGATATCAACCTTTCATCAGGGATGAAATTTTGGTTATCCATAGTAGTAATCGCAGGGTTCTTCCTTTACTCTTTTGGTTATATCAATATTGTCAGCTCACTTATTACCGACTCTAATATTTCTTTTGACGTAAGCCATTTCTATACCATATCTACTTACACCATTACAGGCCTGTTCATCGTAGCTATTATCACAGTCACCTCCTTTATGGTTGGGTACTTGTTCAGCGTACAACTCAGGATCTTAATAGCCAATAAGTGGTTGAAGTATGTCCTGATGGCTGTGATTGGAGTAATAATGATATGGGTTAGCGACACGGTGACACCACTACTTGTTTCATATTTTTTATTGCTGGGCCTTGTCATATTTATAATGCTGTTGGATGTTCCTCAGCTAGAACCTGTAGCCGATTTGTATTCGCCGCAAATGATATTCTGGTGTGCCTTTATATTCGCTTTCAGTACAGGCATACTTCAGTATTTCAACTATGTTAAAGAGCGCGACTCTAGATTGGCGTTTGCCGAAAAAGCTTTGCAGCAGCGGGATGACGTAACCGAGTTTACCTTTCGGGCTATATCGGATAATATTGTAGATGATCCTGTGTTGAAATCATTCATTGTTCACCCGGATAAAAATGGCAGAAAGGAAATAGATGAAAGGTTTGATGCTCTGTATTTAGGTGGCCACATGAATAAGTATCAATCCCGCCTGCTCATTTTCGATGATAAGGGCCGAAGCCTGTACAATAATGATACACTTAGTTACAATACTCTTGTAGCACAGGTAAGGTCAGGAGAGCCAACCTTGACAAGACATTTGTATTATCGCGAGAATGCGCAGGAGGGGCGTTATTACCTGGCGCAGGTGCCCATTGCAAGAGCAGATTCCACGCAGGCAGCAATTATCGGTTTCGTGTTTATTGATATGGCGGTGAAAGAAGCAACGGGAGAGACTGTTTATCCGGAACTGTTGCAACCGGGTACAGTTGTTGGCAA
>DINJ01000094.1:0-5514 GCA_002423665.1 Bacteroidetes bacterium UBA5543
AAAGGGTTGCCATATTCTGTGTTTTTTGTGCGGCTGGGAACAAAATGTTCCCAAAATGTTCCGTTTTGATGCCATTTTTTTGAAAATTCTGCGGGGAATAAAATGTAAGTGGTTGATTGCCAGGTTGTAGAGTGTTTTGTTCCAAAATGTTCCCATATTCCTTGTTTTTTGTGCAACGCGATTGGACCCCTAAATCCCCAAAATGGGGACTTTGATAAATACATAAAAATGTTCCCGGAAAAAGACCCGCCCGGATGAACCTGTGTGAATGAATCTTTCGCGCCGTTCGGACGGGGAAATAATTTTTTTTGGCAGGGGTAAAAATTGCCTGGCGGGGTGCGGGGGTGGTGTTGGGGGGATGGTGAGTTGCATACATGGTGTTTTTTGGTGCCCGTAGCGGGCATCGTTTATTACTATCCCGCATCCCGAATTGCTCGGGACAGGTGGGCGGGATTACTACAGTCCCGCATGGGCGGGATTTCCATAAATCCATTCGGATTTATTACAACAAATATACGGAATTTTATGTGGATTAGGGATTAAAATTGCATAGCTTTCCACCTTTGTCATGCTGAACCTGATTCAGCATCTCGCGCCAATATGAGCTATCGGTAACGCTACTCGGCTGCCCTTCATTTCTTTTGCTTGTCCAAAAGAAACGAAGCAAAGAAAAAGACACCGAGTGCATGTTACACCTGATGCCTCGGTTGTGTCTCCGATTAGGCTTAGTACTACTGTGCTGCCGGGCTGTATGCCTTGATGCCCATAAAATACCGGTGTTTGCGAGGAGGTACGACAAAGCAACTTCTCTCACCGCAGGTAATCTGTAAAGCTTAATAGCATTCTATACCTGATTATACTTACTAATTGCCCCCTTCATTTGTCATGGCGGGCCGTGAACCGCCATCTCACGATAACACTCCCACTCCACGTCACTGCGAAGCATGAAGCAGTCTCGCGCTAATACGGAAATAGCAGCACCTAAGCCCCCCAATAGCAGCAAAACTACCTTTGCGAGGAATATAATAAAATACTATTTAACAAAATAGGGTGTTTTTCCCGGTTGAAAGTAAAATACATTAAATGTAAATTACAAGACATATTAACTTGAGAAAGGGGAATATTTGATTCTAAACAATTAGACATACACAATGATAAAACGCTTAAGTCTAAAGCACTTCGCATATACACTTATAGGATTGGGTGTAATCGTGGCATTGTGGTATTTAATCCTAGGTCATTACTTCTCTGGGTCCATATTCAGACCAGACGTTGGAAAAGCAAAGGACATCCAGCCATTTATGACAGGTCTTATAGCTCCATTATTTACTCTGGCATCCACTCTTCTTGTAATAACCACTTTAAGATATCAAACTCGCCAAAATTTTATATCTAATTTTTTTAATCTGCTTAATCAACATCACAAGTTGTTGGATGGCATATCATCAGCTGTTGATGGTATTACAGATGATAAATCACCATCTAAGAAAAAAGATTTTTTCGATGATTTAGCACAACGGATAGCTTACGATTATACAGAATTACACAACGATTGTAATGTAACGACCGAGCAATACGAGAGTAAGTGTGCGACATGTGAACTTGTCGCAAATGTAAATATTGATGCTAAACACCTGAATGGTAAGGCAAAAATCGTGAGGATATACGACTATTATTTTCATATTCATCATTCTGATCTAGGACACTACTTTCGCAATTTGTTCCATATTGTGAGATTCATTGATGAACAACCCTTTACTCTAAAAACCAAAATTCAGCACACAAGTATCCTGAGAGCACAGCTCTCTAATTATGAGTTGGTATTGTTATCCTATAACTGTTTACATGAATATGGGGAGGCATTTTCCCCTCTTGTTACTAAATACAATCTAAACAAGAGCATTAATGACGAAACCAGAGTAGCAAGTGACTATCATAAAAGAATAATAGATATTGAAGTAATACGTGAGTGTTATCCAAATTTGCAACCTCCAAAAGGCAATTCCTATTTGATGTAATTTGGAAGAGGATTATGAGTTAATCAAGGTACATCTCACCTTACAATTTAATTGTAATCGGAATAGGAATCTTATTCATGTTATTACCCCCTATACTTATTCACATTATGCCATTCCAAATAAGCACTATTGGGACGATCCTGTAAATTATTGGGGAGGTTAAGCAAATCTTTTCCATGATACTGGTAATACTCCCTGCCATTCTGAAATTCTTCTTTTATCCTTTTACTTACTTCTATCTTATTGTCGTTGGTTATTGTAATGTAACCGGCATCAAAAAGCTTGTGCATATCACTACGTAACAATAGACCATTTGAAATAAAGTGTGGGCCAGAAAGAGCATATGGTTTGATATGTGCTGCTTCCAGCACCGGCAGGGTCTTTTCACCTGATATTGCACATCGCCTATTATATGAATCTGTAACCAATACCCTGAATGCGCCCTGCCCCAGTCTTACTTTTGTAAGAATTGAATTACCGTACTGCGCTTCCGGTTCGGAAAGTATCAGTTGACTTTTTAGTCCTTCGGGTTCTCTATCTACCAGGTATTTCTGCAATGTAGTTTCCGCCTTTGCCCATAACGCCGCACCTATAATATCGTCTGTTTCATAAGATTTTCCCTGTACAATACTGTTTTTCCAGTTTTCAGGGACATCAATCCAATCTTCTTTCCTGAAAAAAATAGGGCTGGTAAGGACAACGCAACCANNAGAACGATAGTTCAGTATCATCGAGCGAAACTCATTAAAGGTTTCGCATCCATTCCTTTCGTGAAAAACGTCCCATGCTATTGAAAGTGGTAAAAATGTTTGAGACGAAAAGAACCCGACACCTCCAATTACATTGTAAGGCGCTTTAAGTTTAAAAAGGAAAGGTGCGCCCTGTTGTAATACTTTGAAATTGGTACTGCCTCCCGGTTGCCAAAAATTTATATCCTCAGGATTTATTTTACTTAAATACTGATACCAGTTATTATCGGTGACGCCTAAGTAGAATTTCATAGTTGGCGGTAACTTGTACCAAGGTATAAAAAAAGTGTAAACTTTGTTGTTACTTGTAACCTTTATACTTATTTTATGCAGAGATTTATCCTTTCCCTGGTTCTATCCCTTTGTTTTACATCGTCAATCGTTTTTGCTCAAAAAAGAGTGAGTGCCGGCCCGACATTTGATATTGTGGATTTTAACAAGAAAATGGAGGTGGCAGAGTGGCTGTGTATGTATGATGCTGTTGCGTGGTGGACTTCTGACAGCGTTATGGCGCAAGACAAAGAAAAGTTAGGCAGACTTGGGAATGAGTGGTTTTGTTTCCTTGATAGCAACAATTTATGGCACGCCGTGTACGGAAAATATGAGAACGGATATTTTGATCAGGTTTTATATTTCCAAGTACTGGGTCGTTCAGATATCAGGCTAATTGATGATAAGCTCGATACAGCGCATGTAAACTCATATTCAAGGGCGCTTATGACCGCAAACTTAATGCTAAAAGACCTAAAGGATAGCATAAATTTCAGGTTCAATCAGTATATCAGGAAAAACGAAAACGGTACATTCTCAGTCTGGTTACTACCCGCCTTTCAACCTAATGGGCTTGCGGTATACGGGGGTGAATTTATTTACACCGTAGATGCTACCGGCAATAATATCTTAAAGGATGATAGTTATTATTCGGGAGACTTCTACGGACATGATGCAGGTGCCCAGAAGGAGATTTGGCTGAACTATGAAAGGATTGAAAAACCAACCTTGGGGGCTATCTTCTTTGTTTGGTACTATAAGAGTTATTTTCCTAAAATAATGCTCAATACATCAAAAAGCATAAGTACTGTAGTAAAGACAGGTGATGACGGATGGAGTTGGATACATGCTGAAAAAGAACTGAAAAAAAAGAAGAGAAGTAAGGAATAAGTTTTTCTACCCAGCCCAGTCTNNGAATTTTATTCGGCGGCAATAATGCTCATAACACGCCCAACGCAATAACAGTCCCACGTGAGTCGGGCGAGTCCCTATGCAGGAGACATCGCCCGGGAATAAAAAAGTGCCAGGAGGCAACTCCTGGCACCACTATGTAATTCTATTTGGCTTTGTCTTAGTCCTCAGGAGATCATCACGTCGCTTCGCTCCTTCGCGCCTGAGGCGGACAGGCATGATGACGATGCGCATTGGGCGGGGCTTGTGTTGTGCGTCCGGCGCGAGTCAACCTCCCCNNGATGAAAACCGGGGAGGTTGACTCGCGTCGGACCTTTTTTTGCTCTACGCATTCACTTCCTTAACAGCGCCGAGTTCTTTGCCTACTTTGGTGAAGGCGGCGATGGCTTTGTCGAGATGTTCGCGGCTGTGGGCGGCGGATATCTGTACACGAATACGGGCCTGTCCCTTAGCTACTACGGGGTAGAAGAAACCTATGACGTATATACCTTCTTCCAGCAGGCGGGCGGCCATCTTTTGTGCCAGCACGGCATCGTATAGCATGATGGGCGCTATGGGGTGCGTACCGGGCTTGATGTCGAAACCGGCAGCGGTCATCTGCTCGCGGAAATATTTTGTATTGTCTTCCAACTTGTCGCGCAGCTCGGTGGTTTCGCTCAGCATATCCAGCACGGCTATGGTAGCGCCTACTACCGATGGTGCCACGGTGTTGGAGAACAGGTAAGGACGGCTACGCTGGCGCAGCATATCGATAATTNNAGCGCCTTGCCCAGCGTACCGGTTATGATGTCTATCCTGTCCATAACGCCGCAGAGCTCGTGCACGCCACGGCCTGTTTTGCCCATAAAGCCCGATGAGTGGCTTTCGTCTATCATCACCAGCGCATCGTATTTATCGGCCAGGTCGCATATCTTATCAAGTTGGGCTATGGTACCGTCCATGGAGAACACCGAGTCGGTAACTATGAGGCGGGTACGCGCGCCGGAGTATGCTTTCAGTTGCTCCTCCAGGTCGGCCATATTGTTGTGCTTGTAGCGGGCGCGCTGCGCTTTGCAGAGGCGCANNTGCTTGTGCACCGACTGCGTGCCGCAGATGAAGCGCACCGAGGCCATGCCGAAGCCGTCCGCGGCCAGGCCGTCCTGGGCCGCCTTGACCAGACGCGGGTCGTTGGCAAGGCCGAGGTAGTTGTTGGCGCAGAAGTTGAGCACCTGTTTACCGTTCACGGTTATTTCAGCGCCCTGCTCCGATTCTATAATGCGCTCGTTTTTGAACAAACCCGCTTCCTGTATCTCCTGCAGTTCGGCCTGCAACCTGTTGTAAAATGAAGGACTTGACATGATATTTTTTCTATTTGAACCACAAAAATATGCAAACGCCTTGTTTATCCCTATAATAGGGGGCTATTGTTCTTAAAGTATTGTCAAATACAAACTAAGGGCTATTAGCATGGTTATAAGTAAATTAGATTTGTAACATTATGAGGCTGACAGCCGATACATTGTTTTTGAGAGGACTCGTAGCTATATTTTGTTGCCTGGTGGCATTGCCGTCCATAGCCCAGACCC
>DINJ01000094.1:5540-5916 GCA_002423665.1 Bacteroidetes bacterium UBA5543
GGAAGAAGACCTACAGGGCGGCGCTGGCAAGGCAAAAGAGCGGGGTGATGAGCCCTGTTTCGTTTGTGGCGGAGAAGTTCAATAAACGCAGCAAGCAGATATTTAAGTTTCAGCGCAACTTTAATAAATGGGAGGATGAGAAGTATATAGATACCCGCTACACTACCGACCTGGTATATGAAATGACAGGGCTGGAGGGCGACAGCCTGGGGCATTTTATGAACGCCTACCCCATGCCCTACGACTACGCCCGCACCGCTACCGACCTGGAAATGAAGATGTGGATACGCCACCACTACCGCGAGTGGCTGAGCGTGATAGACACTGCGGGGCTGCCGAAAATAGATGAAGGACTGGTGCCTGAAAAATAGCGCCC
>DINJ01000094.1:5935-17480 GCA_002423665.1 Bacteroidetes bacterium UBA5543
TTTAGGACATGCTACCTGAATGGCAGAAGGCTGTAGTAATACGCATAGAGCAGGCGACACCCAACACGCGCCGCTATTGGCTGCAATTGCCGGAGACTGAACGCTTTGACTTCAAGCCGGGGCAGTTTGTAACTATGGATCTGCCCATACACGAAAAGCGCAACAAACGCTGGCGCAGCTATAGCATCGCTTCCATGCCCGATGGTACTAATGTAATAGAGCTGGTGATAGTTCACTTAGATGGCGGACTGGGTACCGACTACCTGTTTAACGATGTAGAGGTGGGCTCTGAACTGATACTACGCGGGCCGCAGGGGGTGTTTGTAATGCCTGAAGCCATGCCCGAAAATATGTTCTTCATCTGCACGGGTACGGGTATAGCGCCGTTCCGCAGTATGCTGCATTATNNACTTGTTGTATTACGACGAGATGCGCGAGTTGGAAGAGCAGATACCTGATTTTACTTATTTCCCTGTTCTGTCCCGCGAGACATGGGACAATGATACGGGCTATGTACATGCCATATACGAGCGGTTATGTGAAGGGCATCCGCCCGCGCATTTTATGCTTTGCGGCTGGAAGGTGATGGTGGACGAAGCCAAACACCGCCTGCAATGCATGGGCTACGATAAAAAAGACATTCACCTGGAGCTGTACGGGTAGCCGATTATCCGAGTTCCAGTTTCCAGCAACTGTAGTAGTCGCAGTGGTTGTTTACCAAAAGAACGTTTTTGTATTTGCCTTGTAAGCCGGGATATATCCTGTGCCACAACATACCCAGTGCGAAAGATGATGCAACAGGGTATTCTCCGCACAATTGTTTGAACGTGGTAACAGGAATGCCGGGTAATATTTCCTGCGCAATACTTTGATACAGCGCATGGCTTTTCTTTTCGCCGTTGGTACCGGAAACAAATAAATCGAAAGGCCCTGCCTGTGCTACAAAATTTTTAATTCTTTCAAATGCGGTATCCGCCTTTGTCTTGAAAATATCTAACGCAACGATTTTTATGGATTGGCCGTTAACGGGCTGTTCTGTTAAAGAAAAGAATGCAGCGCCCTCTCCGCAAACGGGTTGGGAAAGTTTACCTGCAAGTACATCAGCCGGTGTATAATTTTCTTTTGATACGGCACCTGCGTATTGCAATGCCTTTACGCTGTTGGGAGTCTGCTCCTCAATAGCACCGATGAGGAAATGAGTGCCGGGGTGTTGCTGCATATGCAGCTTTGCATTGATAAGCGCATGCTCGAACGAATGCCCGCGGTGTANNGTGCCCGTTGCAGCCAGCCAGCAATGCTATTTGTCCTGATACTGTGTTGTGTGTAGATTGTATAAAGGCGGTGGGTGTCAGCATCTGTTCATCCTGGTCTATCATTTTGCCCAGGAAGGATTCTGTATCCTGCAGGCAACCGTATGCTGTGCCTACGCTTATTGCATCGGGGCTCTCCATACCCGCCTGCTGCATAGCCACTTTCGATGCTACTACACCCATACGCACGGCTTTGCTCATGCGGCGCAGTTGCATCACGGGTATGTATGCTTTATAGTCAGGCTCAACAGCTGTGAGTGCGTACGCTGAGTAATCAGTATTGTCTTGCAGAAAATCGCCCGACATATTATTGCCCGCCCCGCTGATGATACCTGCGCTATTGATATATAAGTCTATATTCAGCATGCCGAAAAAATCAATGATGAACAATTACCCCCGAAGCCAAATGAATTGGACAATACGTGCCTGATGTCCTGCCCTGTTTTCAATTCGGTCACCACCTGCCAGTTGATATCTTCCATCTGTGTTTGCCAGCGCATATTGGGGTATACTATACCATCGCGTATACTCAGGGTACTGAACACCGCCTCTACACCACCGGCTGCACCCAGCGTATGCCNNCATCGGGCGAAGAAGCTGTTTGGTGGTAGGCGTCATTGGCATTAGCATAACCACTGACGATACAAATTCCTTTTGCATTGCATTGCTGCATGGCCGTTTCGCTCATCAGCAATACATATCCCGCACCCTCTCCCAGGTTCAGCCCTCGGCGGTTGTTGTCAAATGGCTGGCAGGGCTGCTTGTCCAGTATCATCAGGGTATTGAAACCATTCAGCGTAAAGCGCGACATGCTGTCCGCGCCACCGGCAACAGCTACATCCAGCATACCCGCTTCTATCATCTGCGCCGCCATCATGATACTGTTGGCAGATGAAGAGCATGCCGTGCTGATGGTAGTGACAAAATCATGTATGCCGAAATGTTCCGCTACCAATTCAGTAATTGCACCGCACTCGTGGTTGATTATCTGTTTAAGTTCTACAGACTGTGTATCAGCTACAAAATCTTTGTACACATTTTCGGTCAGGTCCATACCGCCAACTGTATTGGCAGAGAAGAAGCCGGTACGCAATCCGGCAGCTTTTTCTTTGTACGGCGTCCATGCTTCGCTGACGGCAATCGCGCTCAGCAAAGCAGTACGAGGCCAGTCAGGGTTAACACCGCCATGCTGGGCCAATTGCTTGTTAGTGAGTTTTATTTCGGCCACAGGCAGTTCGTTCTGCCAATGTGTTTTCAGTATCTCCGCTTTACCTACACCTGTCTTACCCTCCAGCAGCGATTGCAGGCAGGCAGCGGTATCGTTACCGATAGCCGTTATTATACCTGTATTGACTATATGCGCCTTACTCATCGCCCGTTGTGGTTTTATATAGTTCCTGTAGTTTGTCTTTTGTAAAGGGCGTTTCGCCTGCTAGCTTAGTTACCCAAAAGAGACAAATGTCTTTCTGCTCAGCATACACATCGGCCCAGCCGCAGAGGCAGGCTTCCATACCACGATTTACCAGTAAGTCATTCACCCAAAAATGCAGTTCATCAGTATTAAACTTTTCATCCACCAGGCAAAGCTGCTCTCCCTTAAAACCATGCCTTATACTTATTTCACCCAACATGATATTGGGCAGGGTATATACAAACAATGCCGGGCTGGGAATGTTGCCCATACCCTCCAGGTATTTTTTATCCACGTCTATGCAGCCATGCTTTGTCATCAGCACTATTGCTATTTTGTTTTTGTCAACGCCTTCGTACAAATTACTGCCGTTCTCAGTAAGTAGAGCTTCTGCACCCAGCCATGCCCATTTGCACAGTGGGTCCATTTTGAAGAACTTCATATAGCTGTACTGCATCAGGCGGTACAGGTCCTGCGGCTCTTGTGCAGCAGTGTACCCCTCCTCCAAAATCTCCGTACCATTTTTCGATGCGGTATTATTGGTAAGGTGTACCCAATTGTGTATGAAGATGTCTGAACTCAATTGTTATTTACATTTTCCAAGTAACGCGCCAGCGTTGACAGGTTCTTTTCTCNNACATACCCCGCCAGTACTGAACATATTTGCCCGATTATCTCCGGCTTTTTCGTGTCGCTGAAGAATATTTTATACAAAGTACCATCGTACCAATGGTTGACGTAGGTACGGAACACATCTATACCATGCATCATGGGCTGCATATATTCCGCCTCCCAATCTACCTGCTCTCCTTTCAAATGTCGCACTACCAGCTTAGCCGCCAACTGTGCTGATACCGATGCCAGTGTGACGCCCGATGAAAATATAGGGTCTAAGAATTCTGTAACATTGCCCGTCAGCACAAAACCATTTCCGTAAAAAGTATCAGTTGTAGCACTCCAGCTTTGCAATGTACGTGGCTCCCAGGCCATTTCCGATTCATCGAAACGGTAAGCAAGGTCAGGCTGAGCCTTCAGCAATGCACGGAACTGCTCTTCAGGCGTACCCGGGAATTGCTCAAAGAATTCAGGATTGCCAACATAACCAACTGAGGTCAGCCCGTTAGAAAATGGTATCACCCATATCCATGTAACGGGGTCGAATACGATAGCAGTAATACGATTGGGTTCGAATACTGTATCACGTTTAGGGTCAGTCATATGGCAGAATACTGCCTTGCGGGGATATTGATGTGNNTTATAACCTCAGTGTTCCCATCCGCAGTTTTGGTAGTGGTCAGGGAATAGCTATCAAAAAACTCTATCCCTGTCACTTCTGTTTGATAAAGCAATGGGATATTCATTTTAATACATTCATCAGCCAGTGTAGTGTCGAAATCGGCACGAGGCACCTGCCATGTCCAGCCCCAGCCCTGTGTATGCTGTTGAGAAAATGTGAAGTCGCAGATTTTGCCGTCCATCACAAACTTGGCGCCATCTTTCTGCTGAAATCCTTTTGCTTTTACCGCATCCAAAAACTTCGCTTCTTCCAAAGCTTCCATACATCGAGGCAAAAGGCTTTCACCTATTACAAAACGCGGGAACTGCATCTTTTCAACTATCATTACAGACAATCCCGCCTGCTTAATGATAGACGCAGCAATAGTACCGGAGGGGCCGGCTCCTATTACCAATACATCTGTTTCTTTAGGAGCATTCATCAACGTGGCATTTATAGTATAAACGGATTATTTCTTTTTCAGTTCCAGTATAGTATGCACCTGACCTATATTATCGCGCTGTGTCACCACTTCAAATCCTGCCCTGTCAACCAGTTCCAGGAAGACCTTGCTATCATACATCTGGCTGTTACCATTGGCCATAGTGGTAAAGTACAACGAAGTCATCTGCAGGCTGAAAGCTGATGCTTCGAAACGCTGCCTGTCCCAAAACAATTCGTTGATGAACACCCTGCCATTGCCGTCCAGTGCCTTGTGACATTTTTCCAGGATGGATACTATTTCATCGTCCGCAAAACAATCCAGGAACTGGCTCATCCAAATAATATCGTAACCTGCAGGTAATTCAGCGTTTTTATCCAGTACGTTTCGCTCGTGATATTGAGCACGGCCTTCAAAACCAGCTTCAATAATATTCTGCTGTGCAACATTCAGTTGTATACCTAAATCCACAAGGCCGAGTTCCACATTGCTATCGTAATTAAGACAATGCAGGGAAAATTTACCGGTATTAGCACCAATGTCCATTATCTTCTTTGGCTTGTGCTCAAATATCATGGGCATAGCTTCGGGGAAAGTATGGTCGCTGTAGTAATGATCAAATTCAAACCAGCTGGTTTTAGAAGGTTCGGGCAACATGGCCAGCCCCTGGTAAATAGTTGGCCAGTTACCCAGGTACTTTAAGCCCTCTGGTTTGCTATTAGCAATAGATTTCTGCAATTCCTTAGCACCTTCGTAGCACACGTCGCGCATAAAGTCGGTGTTCACACGCGTCATAGCATCATTTAGAAAGAAGTGCCCTGTTTTTGACAGGTAATATTTACCTTCTTTGCGCAAAACCAGCCCGATACCTAACGCAGCTTCCAATAATATCCGCACGCCGTAGTGCGACATATCAACTTTTGCGACCACGTCTTCCAGTAATATACCATTTTGGCGTGATGCTTCAACCGTTGCCAATATGCCACTGTCACGCAGTATGACTGATGCATTAAATATATAAGGTGCAAATGCTATAAACTGTGCCTGCGATATGGCCTCTAAGGCAGATTTATTTTCCTGCTCAAACATGCCCGGTTTGGGCGCCTTCGTTTCTGTCATACTTATTTCAATAATCGGTCAAAAATAGCAAAGAATAGCGGGAATTAGCATACATAGCCAATGATAGGTATTTATCCATCAAAGGGTAGCACAATAACAATCATCATCCCGGCCAACGGATAGTTGGCTTACTCTATATATTAATCAGATAAAGCGTAATGACAATTTATAAATCGAATATAAGGCGCATATGCTATTTCCTGTCGCTACATTAATTGCGAATCCTGTATATTTGAATAATTCACAGAGGTTACTGCGCTTTATGTGAGCATATTTATCAACTAACTTAAACACGAATAATTATGAAAAAAGCATTATTTCTCACTGCAGGTATTATGTCAGTCTGTTGCGCTTACGCGCAAAATACCATTGACAATTATACTAATAGCACCAATACATTTATAGAAGTGGGCAACAGCACCCATGGAATTAGTAACCCCCAGGACCTAGACTTTGTTCCCGGCAGGCCCAATGAGTTGTGGGTACTCAACAAGGAGTCTGGCGGAGGCAGTGTTGTTCTGTTTTTCAACCCCGGGAAATCCAATCAATTCCACCAATTCAGACGTGACTCACATAATGAGCATTTTATGGCCCGTGCAACAGCGATTGCATTCGGCGCTAACGATTACTTTGGCACATCGCAAGAGATCCAGAGTACAGCGGGGCCTACCGCCACTTTTATGGGGCCTGCATTATGGAATAGTGACACAACAGTATTCGCACGTATGCACCAGAACAACTGGGAACCTGGCAAACTTCTTGGCAGCCATATAGATATGCTGCACCAAAGTCCGTTTGGCATGGGTATAGCACACGACAATGCCAATATATATTGGTACTACGATGGATATAACGGCAATATCTGTAAATACGACTTTGCAGCACCGCATGGCGTGGGCGAGGACGACCACTCAGATGGTAAGATTCACCGCTTTACCGATGTGACAGTAACGCNNAGCCATATGGTGGTAGATAAACAAAATAACTGGCTTTACTTTGCCGATGGTGGCACGGGCCGTGTATTGAGGCTTAAAACAACCAGCGGAACGGTTGGGGCAAACCTGACTACCCCGGCATCAGGCGCCGAGCCATTAGCTGAATATAAAGCAGTAACAGGAGCAACAGTTGAGGTAATGGTCAGCGGACTAACATCACCCAGTGGTGTGGACTACCGTAATGACAGGCTCTTTGTCAGCGATGCTTCAACCGGCAACATCCATATATACAATACCACCACCACACCTGCAACACTGGTAGGCACTATTATTNNATGTAATGGGTGTACGTGTAACCTGGGACAATAAAATATGGTATGTAAATTCTACGACAAACAAATTGATGCGTGTAGAGAATTCGAATGTAATGTCTGTAGAGGATGCAGTTACAAAGAATGTAGATTTCAAGGTATACCCAAATCCCGCACACGGCAACATGAATATCAGGTTGGACGATATGCAAGGAGGCGAAGCCCTGATCAGGATATTTGACATGTCGGGCAGACAGGTTTATAGCAATGCCACCTCTTCAGTCGTTACTAACATTAATACTTCGGCATGGGCTGCAGGCATGTACAATGTTGTAGTTTCTTATAACAACAGTACTGCTGCCAGCAAAGTAATGGTGCAATAACTATTANNGATAAATAATAGCATAAATAATAAAGCCCGGTGTTACCGGGCTTTATTATTTATCAGAATCTTATGGCAGAAACATAGGGGTCAACCAGCACTTCATAACGCCTGCCGTTAACAGGCATCAACGTATTGAGGTCGTACACCTGGTAATATCCATTACGCCCGCTGCACGGACCTGAATGGTGAGGCGCAGGGCCGTCATAGTTCTGGTTGCGGCTAAAAATGTAAAATGTATTATCCTGGTCGTTGACTGCAACAGTATGTGGTTGGTACAGGCTACCTTTAATAACGCTAACCACTTCCAGCGTACTGTAGTTGATAACATAAACAGAACCCTTGAAAATTCCAGCCGACGCATCCTCCATACAGGGGACAAAAATGTAAGGTTTGCTTTTAGAAACAGAAAGGTTCTGTGGTGTAGTGCCTACCTGTATCACCATCAACAGGCTATCATTGGCACTGCTGAACACACGCAAATCATTAGTGCCCGCGCATGACACAAAATACTTTGAACCGTCAGGGGATAACCTGACATTATATGGGTCGGGGGTATTGTTGCCCTTCAGCGTAGTAGCAGACATATTGTCCAATACTATCGTATCTGTATTGCCATTTGTATATCTGTAAACAGTGTTACCGAATATGGATGTAACATAAAACGTACTGAATGCAGCATCCGCAGTAATTCCGTGCGGGGCTGCAAAACCTGTATTGACTTGGTAATGTACTTGTCCGCTGATGGTGTTAATTATTGCCAGTCCGTAATCGTCACCATTTGTGAGTACTAATTGCTGTCCGTCGTTCGATATTGCCATAGCACTCCAGAATTTGTTGTTCAGCGTGTAAACTTCAACTACTTTATCAGTATACGTATCAATTTTATATACTTCGTTACCAAACCAGAAAGACACGTAAGCATTCCTGCCATCGGGTGAAACCACTGTGTAGTATGCACTTTCAGGGAATGGTTTGCTACCCACTGAAATATACCTCATAACGACGTTTTTTTCCGCGTCTATTACAGCTACCATGTCACATCCCTGGTGTATTGCATACACTTTCTGACGGGTAGCCGGCTCCGACGAAAAGGCTATATTGCCATCCTTATCAGGCGCGCCATCATCAATCCATTTTTTTACTGCGAGGTACTCTTCTTTGGTAAGCGGATCATGATTTAGCGGCATGGTGGGTATAGCTACCGGGCCAAGGCTCGAATCCGTATTGATAAAGTACATCAGCGAACTATAGTCTGAACTATACGGTACTACCACCGCGCCGTTTACACTACCATCAAACAAGTGCTCCCAACTGTCCAGCCTCAGCCCACCCGCACCTGTATAACTCGCTTCGTTGTGGCAACCCGCTGTAGCGCAGCGGTTCATGAATATATCGCCTACTACTGCAGGATATGCACCATTGCCGGCGTTTACGGGCACGGCTCCATTATCGTGTTTGCAGGATACAATACTAACTATCGCACCTATTGTCGTTAAGGATAACAGTATAATTTTCTTCATATCGGATAAGCAATATCAAATGTACTTACAAATGTTTATACAAAATTCATGACAAATAGATATAGAAATGTATTCTTGCTATAAAAACACCTCACGCTATATAGATTTTACCAATGGGGCAAGATTACCTACCTTTACACCGGTTGCTTTCTTATTTCTGCACGCCCGTAAAGCATTTTTCCCGTTTTACATCTTTAGTGTTTTCCGCAGCCACCATACCTTTTTGTTAATCAATAAAAAATTTCTGCTGACAGATGGCATGGATAGATATTTTCATTTTTGTAGTATACTTCCTGGTAATGCTGGGCGTAGGCTTTTATTTCCTGAACCGAAATGAAAATGAACGCGACTATTATACAGGTGGCGGCAATATGAAACCCGGACATGTGGGGCTGTCAGTAGTGGCTACCGATGTGGGCGGCGGATTTTCTATTGGGCTGGGAGGATTAGGTTTTACCATGGGCCTGTCGGGTTCATGGTTGTTGTTTACAGGCCTGATAGGAGCATGGATAAGCGCTGCCTTACTGATACCCAAAGTGTTTGACTGGCAGCAAAAACATGGCAGGCATTTCCTGACATTGCCCCAGGTTTTTGGATTCTTATATAACAAGCCGGTGGCTATAGTCGCTGCTATCATCTGCATCATCGGCTATATGGGTTTTACCAGCTCTCAACTTTTGGCGGGCGCTAAGCTTACCTCTGCTACATTTCCTGAAATGGGCACCCAGCAGATGCTATGGATAATGGGCGCCATAGCAGTAATATACACCATGATGGGTGGTATGAAAGCCGTGATATATACTGATACCGTGCAGTGGATAATACTGTTGGCAGGATTGATGGGTGTTGCCATTCCGCTGACATGGATAAAACTGGGCGGACTGGAAGGTATACGCCCCTACCTGACTGAAGATATGCTGAGCCTCAGCAACATCAGCTGGCAGAATATTGTGAACTGGACGGTAACAGTAGTACCCATATGGTTTGTAGGCATGACATTGTACCAAAGAATATTTGCCTGCAAAGACGTAAAGACTGCAAAAAAAGCCTGGTATATAGCGGGCGTACTTGAGTGGCCGTTTATGGCATTCAGCGGAGTGCTATTGGGTATGTTGGCTAATGTAGCTGTGCAACAGGGCATAGTAGCAGTACCCGGCGGCACATTGGGCGATAGTGAACTCGGACTGCCATTACTCATAAAAAATATATTGCCCGCAGGTGTAACAGGGCTTGTACTGGCGGCTTATTTCTCAGCTGTATTGTCTACCGCCGATAGTTGCCTGATGGCGGCCTCGGGCAGTGTGGTGGGCGACCTGGTGCCGCAAAGCAGCAAAGGCAGCCATAAGCAGGTGGTACGTTTCTCACAATACAGCACCTTAGCCATAGGTGTAACAGCTATATTACTGGCATCGGTTATGGAAAATGTGCTGGAGCTGATGCTATATGCATATGCATTTATGGTATCGGGGTTAAGTGTGCCTATAGTTGCAGCGATATTTTTAAAACAACGATATGCAGAGGCGGCGCTATTCAGCATGATTGCAGGTGGGGGTATTACCATTGTGCTCATTATATCAGGTGTACCACTTCCTTACGGGCTTGATGCGAACATCTTCGGCCTGAGTGCCGCAACTATTTGCTACATCATTACACACAGATTATTATTGGTTCGCACAAAACAACCGGCTTGATACTGGAAAATGAAAATCCCCGCCTGCGGCGGGGATTTGTGTTGTTAAGCTTTTCTGATTAATACTCATCTTCATTGAAGAAGAAGTCTTCCTGTGTAGGATAATCCGGCCATATATCTTCTATGCCCTCGTATATCTCACCCTCATCATCCAGTTCCTGGATGTTCTCTACCACCTCAAGCGGCGCGCCCGAACGAATAGCGTAGTCTATTAACTCGTCTTTTGTTGCCGGCCATGGTGCATCTTCAAGATGCGATGCTAATTCGAGTGTCCAAAACATATTTTAATTTTATTTATTGTATTATAGATTTCCGCAAATGTAAGTTTTCAAAACACAATTACAAACTTTTTAATTTTAACGTAACAAGTGTTTTCCTTAATGTCTTTCGTAGTATATTTTTTATATAATATTTGTTTGGTTAAACTACCATTTTAGCTCACTTTTACATCATGCTCTCTGCAGAAAACCTCTTCAAAAAGTATTCCAATCTTACAGTTGTCAACGGTGTGTCATTAAATATAGCCAAAGGCGAAATTGTGTCAGTAACCGGGGCGTCTGGAGCAGGCAAGAGTACTTTACTGCATTTGCTGGGGGGATTGGACAAGCCGGACAGCGGGCAGGTAAAAATAAATAACACAGACCTGTTTGCCCTGCCTGAGAAAAAACAAGCTGCTTTCAGGAACAAACAAATGGGCTTTGTATTCCAGTTTCACCATCTGCTGCCGGAATTTACAGCGGTAGAAAACGTGGCTGTTCCGTTGTGGATAGGTGGCACAGGTAAAAACACAGCACTGGCAGAGGCAAAAAGAATGCTGGAAGTAGTGGGGCTGGGTGCGAGGCTGAACAATAAGCCATCGGAACTATCNNGATGAGCCCACCGGCAACCTGGACAGTAATAATGCAATGGCTATCCATCAATTATTTATAGACTTACGCAACCAATTTGGGCAAACATTCGTTATGATAACACACAACGAAGAATTGGCTGCAATGACCGACAGGACATTGATAATGAAGGATGGAAAAATAACTGAAGAGCGATACAATAAATAAGTATATATTTATACAGATTATTATAATATAGTATCCAAAACAAGAAATTTAGAGATTACTTTTTCGTTTTGGTAAAAAGTATATTTTTGCA
>DINJ01000094.1:17489-17944 GCA_002423665.1 Bacteroidetes bacterium UBA5543
AAATTGTTTCAATGAAATTACCGTTAAAACGCGTAGTCGTTACGGGTCTCGGCGCACTGACTCCATTAGGCAATACTGTTCCTGAATATTGGGAAGGCTTGATTAATGGAGTTTCGGGCGCCGATTTCATTAAACAATTCGACGTAACGAAGTTTAAGACCAAGTTTGCCTGCGAACTGAAGAACTTCGATCCGCTGAACTTTTTAGACAGGAAGGAAGCCCGTAAACTCGACAGGTTTTCCCAACTGGCTGTAATTTCAGCAGACGAAGCCGTCCAGCATGCCCGCCTCACTGAGGAAGGTATTAATAAGGACAGGGTAGGTGTAATATGGGCATCGGGTATAGGCGGTATGATTACCTTCATCGAAGAGATGACGGCATTCAACGCCGGTGACGGTACCCCCAGGTTCAACCCCTTCTTCATTCCCAAGCTGATATTGGACATCGCCGCCGGC
>DINJ01000094.1:18020-18507 GCA_002423665.1 Bacteroidetes bacterium UBA5543
GGAGGAATGAGCGCTGATGCATACCACCTGACAGCTCCCCACCCCGAGGGCCTGGGTGTTATCAACGTGATGCGCAATGCGCTGGATGACGCAGATATGCAGCCTGAAGAGGTGGATTATATCAACGTACACGGTACATCCACACCGCTGGGTGATATAGCTGAACTGACAGCCATTAAAAAAGTATTTGGCGAGCATGCTTTNNATGTCTGAAATTGCAAATCGCGTTAAGAAAATTATCGTCGACAAACTGGGTGTAGATGAGTCAGAGGTAACACCGGAGGCTAGTTTTACAAACGACCTGGGTGCTGATTCACTGGACACAGTAGAATTAATCATGGAATTCGAGAAAGAATTCAACATCTCAATTCCTGACGAGCAGGCAGAGACTATTACAACAGTCGGCCAGGCCATCTCTTACCTGGAAGAGCACGTAAAGTAAAAACCTGAATTAGTTAAAAACTGAATTTGTTTCAATGAAATTACC
>DINJ01000094.1:18661-18895 GCA_002423665.1 Bacteroidetes bacterium UBA5543
ACATCGCCGCCGGCCATATTTCTATGAAATATGGTTTCCGCGGACCCAACTTCGCTACCGTGAGCGCCTGCGCTTCATCTACCAACGCACTTATTGACGCGTTTAACTATATACGACTTGGTAAAGCCGACGCCATCATTTCAGGTGGTTCTGAGGCTGTTGTTACTGAAGCGGGTATAGGAGGTTTCAACGCGATGAAAGCACTGAGGGAACGCAACGACGACCCTGCTACCG
>DINJ01000094.1:19057-38871 GCA_002423665.1 Bacteroidetes bacterium UBA5543
CATGATATGGTGCCGCCTACCATCAACCACTTTACAGACGATCCTGAGATTGACCCCAGGTTCAACCTCACGTTCCACAAAGCACAGCAACGTACCGTACGTGTAGCATTGAGCAATACATTCGGTTTCGGCGGGCATAATGCATCCGTTATCTTCAAAAAATTCGAAGAATAGCTTTGAGACGGTTCACGTCACGTATCCTGCATCTTTTTTCACCCAACAAAGAGTTGGTATCACAGTTAGAGCATATACTCGGTTTCGTGCCGAACCATTTGCCGTATTATCAACTGGCGCTGATGCACCGCTCTAAACTGGAGGAAATAGCACAGAATAACGAAAGGCTGGAGTTTCTCGGCGATGCGATACTGGGTTCTGTTATTGCCGATTACCTGTTTAAAAAATACCCCTACCAATCGGAAGGCTACCTGACTGAAATGCGCTCGAAAATCGTGCGCCGCGAAACATTGAACAACCTGGCGCTGCGTATGGGCCTGCAAAAAATAGTGCAGTACAACCAGAATGACAAGGGCCTGAGCCGCAGCCATNNATGGAAGCTTTGATTGGCGCTGTTTACCTTGACCAGGGATTTCACCGTACGAGAAGTTTTATACTCAAACAGATATTGAAGCCCTATATAGATATTGACACATTAGAAAGCCGAGATACCAACTTTAAAAACAAACTGTTGAGCTGGGCGCAGAAGAATAGTCATGACCTTATTTTTGAGACGCTGAACGAGGAAAACGAAGGCACACGCAAAATATTCACAATAGGCATAATGCTGAACGGTGAAGTAGTAGCCAACGGTACAGGTTATAATAAAAAAGAAGCCGGGCAGGTAGCAGCGCAAAACGCCATTGATAAATTAGGAATAAGTTAGTGGCATTTAAAATGCTCAAAAGGCTCCTTGCAGGAAAGACAGCGATACAACGACTTGCAAGAAGTAGGGCCGAACTGGCTCACGAGCTCCGTGTCTTCAGAATTGCAACGCGGACAGGGCACTTTTTCCTCTTCAAACATACCCACGCTACGCGATGCTTTCCTTTGAGGAGGGGCTATCCCGTACTCCTTTAGTTTACGCTTGCCTTCTTCACTCATCCAGTCAGTAGTCCACGCCGGGCTGAGTTGTTCAATAAAATGCACTTTGGCAATGCCGCGGCTCAATAAAGACATCCTGATATTCATACTTATCATATCCATAGCGGGACAACCACTGTAAGTGGGGGTGATGGTGATAGTAGCTTCGGTGCCTGTTGTTGTCTCATTAAGTTGTACATCGCGTATCACGCCCATATCCAGCACCGTAAGTACCGGCACCTCGGGGTCGGCTACCTGAGACAACCATTCGTACACTCTGTCTTTCGTTATGCCTTCACTCATATTATGTATAAAATTACAGAACTGTTTGGAAAGAAAACGTGAATTACCTTAATACGGCAGAACATGGTTATTCACCATTCTGCATGCATCGGCCGACTTTGATATTATTAATGCATCGGCCGGGCGAATCATTAACTCGTCAAGTGCGAGGTATGAAGGGTAAATAATATTTACAAGCTGCACGGCTATTTTGCCTGTTGTGGCAGGCACTTCAAAATACTTCGATACCCTGAGCCATAAGCCATAATTATCCACTGACTCCTGTGCCAATACTTTTGTATGATATACAAGGTTGTTGTTTTCATCGTATAGGTATATAACAAATCTACCAATTTTATAGTCTTTATTACTAACCAGCATCCATGCAGAGAACTCGTATAACTGTTTATCATACATAGGTGTCAGCGCACCGCTGAATACAGTATCTGTGATGCCGTCAATAGCCCTGGCAGCGCCATTACCCATAAGCGCGTCAGCATATGTGCCTGTGTCGTAGTGTTCCACGTACCAGGGCCCTGCGTATTTAATGCAGCTATCAGCAGGACCTATATTGTAAAAAACATCATCGTAGCTTTCCCTGCTGATGGCCTCTTGTTTCAACAAATCGGCCGTATACAAGGCGTATACATTGTTGCCATGCAGGTTGCCCAATAGTTGTGCCGAAGAAAGTAGATACTGCTCATCAGGATTAAGTGGTTCCTGTTCGGGATGTACCAGTAAAACAGGCCTGTAGTCGCGCGACTGTAATACCTTTTTATGAGTGTAGGGGCCGCCCGATACTTTCACCAATTGAAAAGCCTGCTGCCATGAGGTGCGTGACATCATTACGTTCATCAATGGCAGGTGCAGTTGCAGCGAGGTGCTGAATGCCATATTTGTCAAGTTGTAGCTACGAGGCACATGCCCCAGCTTTTCCGTACCAATATGAAAATAGGGTAACACATACAAAGCCCTGAAACTATCCGAGGTATAGCCATGCTCTGAAAAAAATCCTTCCCAGTCTGATACAGGTATTCTATTAAATAACTTGTATTGTACCACTGCATCAGAGGAAAGCTTATGCGTTTTAATTGCAAATGGGATGGCATCTGCCATCCATATCAGCAATAGTATTACTGAGAACAAAAACGCAAAATTCCTTTTACCATTATTCACCCAACTTACATACCATCTGTAAGCTGTAGCGACAGACACAATGGTGATGATATAGTAAAACATCCATGAAAAGCGACCTATTGCCCTAAACTGCCTTATGAACGATGCATAATCTAAACACACAAAGCATTTTTTAAAAATTATAGCTGAGCTGAATAGTAAAACACCCCCGGCGATAAAGAACCATATAATCGTACCATTGCTATCAGCTGTGAAAAATTGTGTCCTCTTCCTGAATAATAAGGTAGCCATCCAACCGACGAATCCGAATAGTATAATCAACAATGGAGCAAAACCTATATATGCATAACCTTCATTGCCCCCGCTAAGTGTACCTGTATCAATCCATTTAGAAAACCATATTGACAAAGGGGATAAATAAGAGGTAACGATATCGCCAAAGACAGACCCATGCGCCCGCGCTCCATATGGATACGCCGGCCTGTCTGTCACAACATCTGTGAGTCGCAAGAATATGCTGAACAAGAGCAAGGGCACAATGCCTGCGAAAAGCACCGGCCAAAGGTGTTTAAATTTTTGACGAAGGCTCACTTTTTGAAAAATGACATAGCCTATGGAGTATAAAACCATCCACAAACATATCATCAAAGCAAAGTAGAGATGGATGAATGAAAAAATTACCGTAGCAAAAAACAGGGCAGCGATATAAGCCCATTTGCCGGACTTGTACCATGCCAAGTTATAATAAAATACTATTGGCAGCACACAGAAATATGCGAGTGTGAAATGCCCGTCTAATTTGAACTGCTGGGGTGACATTGCCACTACCAATACCGCACCAGTCAATGCCCATAACTGATGCACATTCATCAGTATAAGAATTTTGTACACGTACAATATAGCTGTGAAAAAACCTGCAACCAGCAATAAATGCATAACCATTAATGGGTTGATGTGCAGATAGTCGTTGAGAATACTGAAAGGAACAACAAATGCAGGTTGAGCATCAGTAAATACAATATGTTCTCCATAAGGATAGTTCATGCCCTCAAACCATATCCCTTCGCCGTAAAGACTGTGGTATATAAATGTGAAGTAGTTTTTTGAGGCGTCCCCATCAGTACTGAGCATAGCGCTGCCCGGATGCAGCAAAACATCATGAAAGAAAAACAGAGTGACTATACCGGAAACTATCCACGGGAGCCATTTCCATATTTTTCCGGGTGTATCCGACATATGTAACATCCTTTATTGCTGAAGCAGGTGATTGTTAACCATTATTCTACCCTCATGGTCCTTCATTATAATAGTATCTTCTGCTGCCCTTATCATTATTTCGTCTAACCCGTGCCAGAGAACATCAGACGTAACATTCAGGCTGATTAATACCTTGCGCGTGCCGTCCGGCAAAGTGAAGTATTTTGAAGCCCTGAACCACATATCATGTATATCATTAGCTTCGCCACACAACAAACTATTCCTGCTCAACTGCATACCTGCGGTATCCAGGTACTTTATTTCAAGAAACGGTGTTCTGTAATCTTTACTGTTTACCATAAACCATGCAGAAGCTTCCAACAGTTTATCTTTCGGCCATTCACTTACGTCAATATCTGCTATAACAGTATCAATTCCGGTAACAGCGGTGTGAGCCCCCTTTCCGAAAATAATTTGTTTATTCAGAGAAGCCGAAAATGGTTCATAATAATAGGGGGTATCCGTTTCTACTTCTGATTCTATTACCCTTTCCCATTCCTTTTTTTCTAGTTCAGCCAGTTGTGCGGGATACAGCGCATATGCCACCAGATTCGAATTCACACCAATTGAATCTGCAAAATCAAAAAGATAGCGCTCATCAGGAGTCAACTCTTCTCCTTCATAATGAAGCAACAGGTACGGACGGTTGTCTTTTGCATGGTGCAACAGTTCTTTATACGCATACGGCCCTGCTGACACTTTCACGTGCTCAAATGTACGGCTCCATGAACTGCGTGACATATTAGCATCTGCAACTGGTAACTGCAGCTGAAAAGCGGCCTTTAGCGACACACAAAAGCCCCAGCCTGAACGCGAAAGCCATATTTTTTCTGACCCTACATGATAGTATGGGATATACAGTATTGCCTGGAAATCTTTAGCATCATAACCACTGTCTTTAATAAAAGTCTGCCAGTCCCGTTCCAGTTTCGAGTAGAAAAAATCATAATAGTAGTTACCCTCTGTTGAGCGTTTATACAATTTAGAACCAATACCCCACGCTTCGAATGCCCACACACAAAAAGGAACTACAATAATTAAACGACTAAGCCATGGCCTGCTTGCACGCAACCTTGCTGCATAATGTGTTATAACTACAACAGACATGACCGTAACTATATAATAGAAAAGTAAGGCAAACCAGCNNCAAACGCCCACTCCATACCCCATACAAATGGCACGCCCATACTAAAAAGCAATGCCCCGGCGGCTATGAACAACCATATCGGTTGTACCTTATTTAACACCTCTTTTATTGGGTGATAACGCTTGCGTAGTGTTAATACAAGTATTACAACAATTGTGGTTATGGCTATAAGAATGGCAGCCATTCCCATGTACGCATAGCTTTGTGCATCTCCGCCAATGGCCCCTGACACCAGGCCTTTTTCTTGTATCCAAGCCCAGTAAGGGCTGTGACCATTAGTAAAAATATCAATGCCGGTTGTACCATAGCTAAGCAGCCCATGCGGATATTCAGGCCGGTCGGTTACCGGATCTGTAAATGCGAGTATTGATTTCAGAATAATAAATGCCGTTAGAGGCACTAATATTACCGGTATGGTATGTTGAAATTTTATTTTAATGGTCGTTTTGACCAACAGGCAATAACCTATTACATAAAACACTGACCATATAAGTATCAGTGCCAGCTGGTATGGATGTAATAGCATAACAATACCTGCCAGCACAAACAGGTAGAACATATATTTCAGTTTGCCCGATTCATAATAATTAATAAACCAGTAAAACATCATTGGNNACGATAAGCGGAGCAAACAACATAGCCCACCAGGCCACAACATTCAACTTTGTCAGTACCTTATACAAATAAACTATGGCCAGTAAGAATGCAAAAACCATCGAGATATTCAGGATGACATTTAATATTTCAGGAGTAAATTGCCACCACCGTCGCAGCCAGCTAAGCGTTACAGTAAGTGCGGGCTGTCCATCCACAAACATGATATGTTCGCCATAAGGATAGTTCATACCCTCGAACCACCATCCGCTACCGTACATAGAGTGATAAATGTATGCGAAGTAGTTTTTAATACCGTCTCCCCCCAACTCATGCACCAATCTATGGGGAAACCTAACGAGGTTACGAAAAACATAAATGGTAACAGTCGCGGCTATTAGTGTTGCTATCAGTGTCCATATATACTTGCGTGGTTTCACTATCTTCTCAGCATAATTTTAAGAAAATTAGCCAATTCGGGCAACAGCAGTTTATAATTCATCCGTCTGAATACTACATTATCATTAAGTGACACCGGTACAGGTTTTACCTTATATCCCTTCCTGTACAACATCCTTATAAATTCGAGGTCGAAGAGATATCTGTTAACAGTAGTGGCTAAAAACACTGGTTGCACATCCTTCTTAAATCCTTTCAAACCGCATTGTGTGTCTGTAATCGGTATTCGAAAAAATGTACCGATAAGCCCCCTCAGCCCCCGCGAAATATACCTGCGTACCGGGGGTACTTTGGCGTAATAGTGCAAGTCTTTAACCCCTGGCGCAGCATCATAACGTTCGTTATGTAGGGTATCATATATAGCTACCAGGCTATCTGCCGAGTAGGGAAAATCAACATCTGTATATATAATAATATCTGTGCCGGCTGCTTCTACACCTTTTCTCAGCGCATTTCCCTTTCCTTTATTCTCAGTATAAGATATGTATTTGAAAAGGGGAATTGCATCCTGCAATAATCTTATGTCATCGTCATCAATACCTGAAGTGCTCCCATCGTTTACCAGAATAATATGTATAGGCACACATAGTTGAGCTGCTATGACGTGGTATTGTTCAACTATACGACCAGTCCATCCGGGCTGAGGATTGTAGCAAGGCAATACTATGGTGCATGATAAATTATTTTTCAAAACAGGAACCGGTAAGTATAGTAAATATACAGGTTATTCGGCCAAAACACCTACCACTCCATACCCGGGTAGGCACGCTGTATGAATTGCAGTTCAGCCAATATATATCCCAGGTGTTCTGAATGTCTGCCTGATTTACCACCTTCCTGCATCCATGTACCCTCAGGCAATTGCAATGTCGCTTCTTCGATGATACCGGAGATTGCGTTCTTCCAGTCGTTGAACAAAGCCGATGCATCTACGCCGGTGCCGGCAGCCACCATATCCTGTTCTGTTTCCACCATCCTGAACATTTCACCTGTAAACGGCCAAAGCTCGTTAAGCGCAGATTGCATTTTTGCATGACTTTCGTCGGTACCATCGCCCAGTCGTATCACCCATTCGCTGCTCCAGCGTTTGTGGTAGGGTACAGCCTTCAGCGACTTTTCGGCTACGGCAGCCAATTGCAAGTCGTTGCTTTTTTGCAGTTGGGTATAGAATAAATGATTGAAAGTATCAAAGTAAAATGCACGCGCTACAGTGGTAGCCCAATCACCGTTAGGTTGTTCTGTAATCAGCAGGTTCCTGAAATCCCAGCCATCGCGCAGGTAAGCCAGGTCGTCCTCATCAATATCTTCACCTTTCTTTACCTTTTCTTCTAATGCTACTGATAAGAAGATGCCTTGTTTATCAGCCTGTGGCAGGGCNNTGAGCGGCATGCTGATAAAAACCACGTGCCTGCCCCAGGAAGTCAAGCGAAATATTTGTAAGCGCTATATCCTGCTCCAGAATGGGGCCGTGTCCGCACCACTCACTCAACCTGTGGCCGTATATGAGCGCGTTATCTGCCAGTTGCAGTGTATAAAAAATCCTGTTCTTCATAAAAAACGGCAGATTACATATGTGTTAACTCGTCAGGCAGGTCGTAAAAAGTGGGGTGCCTGTATATCTTATCACTTGCGGGGTCAAACATCGCACCAGCATTGTCAGGGTCCGAAGCATGAACGTGCTTGCTCTCCACCACCCATATACTCACACCTTCCATACGGCGTGTGTANNTAGCGTGCAGGCTACCTGCATGTTTATGGTCCAGTCCTGCTTTGCTGCGGATAAATACCTCCCACAATGGCCATTCGTTTTTATTACTGTTCTGTTCAGGCATATGTTATTGTCAACCTTTCTGATAAATGATTTACGCGGCTTTAGTATCAGCTTTGCTGCGTTGTTTCCTCTTCTCTGAATAAGCCATAGCGGCATCACGCACCCATTGGCCGTCTTCCCAGGCTTTCGTACGGGCCTCCAGGCGTTCTTTATTACATGGGCCGTTACCGTTCACCACGTTCCAGAATTCATCCCAGTTTATTTCACCAAAATCATAATGTCCCCTTTCTTCATTCCATTTCAGATGGGGGTCGGGCAGTTTCATACCCAGTATGTTACATTGCTCTACCGTTACATCTACAAACCTCTGGCGCAGCTCATCGTTAGTGAAGCGTTTTACACGCCACCTCATACTCTGCTCCGTGTTAGGACTGTTATCGTCTGACGGGCCAAACATCATAAGTGATGGCCACCACCAGCGGTTGATGGATTCCTGAACCATCCTGCGCTGTATCTCCGTGCCTTTGGACATTTGCAGCAGTATTTCATAACCCTGCCTTTGGTGGAAACTCTCCTCTTTACATATACGCACCATAGCGCGTGCATAGGGCCCGTATGATGTGCGGCAGAGTGCCACCTGGTTCATAATAGCAGCACCATCTACCAACCAGCCTATGGCACCCATATCGGCCCAGCTGGTGGTGGGATAATTGAATATCGAAGAATATTTGGCCTTACCTGTATGCAGCTGGTCGTACATCTCATCGCGCGATATACCCAATGTTTCGGCGGCGCTATACAGGTACAAACCATGACCTGCTTCGTCCTGCACCTTCGCCAGCAATACGGCCTTGCGGCGCAGGCTTGGGGCACGGGTAATCCAGTTGCCCTCAGGCAGCATACCCACTATCTCGCTATGCGCGTGCTGCGATATCTGGCGGATTAATGTTTTGCGATAATTATCTGGCATCCAGTCGCGCGGCTCTATGGCTATCTCCTTGTCTATCTTCTCGTCAAAAGCCTGCTGGAAATCACGTACCGTCATAGTTATCCATTTAGTTTAGCTACAAATATAAGACGAATGGGCTAAAGTAAATATCCGAAGCTATTTATGTTATTTATAAGCACATACGCATCGCTATTGCGCGAATATAAACCGGAAGGTGATACCTGCCCTTGTAGTAGTAATTGGGAACGAACTGGTTATATATGGTATGCTCCTCCTCCTGTCGTAAAACAACCTGATGGTCAGTTTATCGCTTACGATGTAGTTAACTGAAGGAGATACTGTTATCACTTTCTGCCCCCTTGTCACTATACTCAGGTTTTGCGCCAGGTAGTTGTTACTCGTCTTATCATCCCTTACCGAAACATCTACTTTTATATTCAGATCATTCTTCAGTTGCCTTACACCAAATACTTCAAATGGCAATACCAATCCTTTAACACGGTAACCCAGGCCGGCTATATATTCCGTGCTGTTAGTCTCACTTACCTGGTAGTCTATCAGGCTCAGGCTTACCGTGCGTGACTTACGGTATTCGAAGCTCGCCTGCATATTATTTTTAAAGGCTGCGTCAAAACCTATCAGCGGGTTCAACTGTTCGGAAATAGTAATATTCGGCACCTGGAAGAATGGTACAAAGTTGCCTGAGTTAGAGTCAATAAATGAAGGGAATCCCAGGTTGTATATATCCTGGTAGTACAGTGCTGATACAAAACTGTTCATAGACAAGGTACCGGTATAGGCATGGTTCACTACCAGGTTACTGGCTATTTTAGATATTGCCGGTATTTTTGTCAACCCGTTGTACCGGGCGCGCCAGTTAGGCATAGGCTTGTATGCTTTAAAAGGATTATTGCGGATATTCCTGTNNGCCGGTGTATGCTGCAATAAATGATGGTATCAATACGTCTTGAGAGTACTCGGTATAACCCTTGGAATAATCTGCATTATTGGGGTCGCGGGCACCATTTACATATGGGTTGTTAGTGCCCAGCCGCTCAGAGATAACTTCCCTGTTATTCATCAAATCAGTAAATGCTGCTGAATTGACACCGCCGCCCTTAAACAATGTACTCAATCCTATATAGGAAACAGTGAACGAACCCGTTTCATATATATTGTTGTGCGTAAAATCTCCTGTAGCACCAAAGGTGGTGTCTTTAAACAACTCATTCAGCGACTTGCTGTAAGACTGAGTTACTGTCATATCAACCCTCAGGTCTTTTATGGGTTCAAAGGTTGTCACCAGATTGATGCTTTGTTGGTATTGTTGCTGGAATAATGCGTTAAATAAAGAATCCCTGCTCAACCTGTTTTCTCTGGCCTGGCGCTCCAGCCATGGCCTGTCCGGCTGATAACCGTATACAAAAGAAAAACCGGGTGCCATGGTACGATCATTGATGCCCATAAAGCGTGTACTGTCCATATACCCCGGCAATGTTGTACCTGAGTTCTCGGTAATATTCACAGTAGTACGTTTTACCATCGTCAGCAATCTGCCGCCAAACNNCCTTCTTCTTCCGTTCTTCCTTTTTCTTCCTCTTTGCTTTTTCCTTTTCAGCTTTCAGCCTGGCAGCTTCTCTTGCTTCAAATACTTTGCGTGTTGAGTCAAGTTGAGCATTGGTCATAGTCCCCGCCAGTTCTTCTATCGCTTTATCTATATCAAATTTTTCAGCGGGCTTCTCTTCTTTCGTAGCCTTGTCGGTTGTATTTGATTTAGCACGCAGGTCTTTAATGGCTTTGTTAGCATTTTTAGCGGTATCCATGGGAGACTTTCGTGGCTTAGGCTGATTAACAGCTCTCAGCCAACGCTGCTTGTTATACAACCTGTCAAAGTTAAATTCTCCGTTGGCTTGTGAGCTCTGTGTATTACCTATTGTATTACCCAGGCCTTGCGCCAGGCGCGATGCGGCTGTCCAGCTATAGGTGTTGCCGTATGTCAGGCGCACGTTAGTCCAGTCAAGTAATGGCAGCTTTTGAGTAGGCAGTGTATAACTGGTGTTGAAGCGTTGGGTATACAATGTATTTCTGCCAAACCTGCTTATTGAGTTCCAAAGGCTATCTCTTTTCTCATCACTATCTACACGGCCATAAGGTTCATCTATCCTCGAATTATTTGTGGCTTCATAGTCAAAGGACAAGGCGCGTGTCAGCTCCCAACGTGTTCTGTACGTTCTGGTCCAAAGGAAATTCTTAAAATAAGTTGGCTGTATTTCTATCGGGTCATTTGTAATATTCCGCACCTGTGTTTCGTTAAACACTTTATGCAGGTCGGTACGGAATGTAAAATTGGCCGGCAGCAGTTTGAAGTTAAAATCTTTGATCAACGACATCCATGGTGATTTCGTTTTAATCATTCTTTTAAATGGTTCAATCGGTTTTGACTTAATGGTATAGGTATAGCCTAACCCTGCCTTTTGGTCAAGCAGTTTGTCACTTTCAATAATTGGGTTGCGCCTGAACTGTTTATTGTACGCGTAACTTATGTCAAAATTTTTAATGTCCCATGGATGGCTCTTTGTTGACTGCTTATCAGGATTTCCGGTCACCCTCACATTAGAGAAGTTGACACTCATTACTGAAGTGAAGTCCTGCGCAGTCTCTCTAAGCGAGTCGCGTTGCTGCGCATCCTTTGCCGAATTCAATTTGTTCTTATAGGTCACATCCCGGTCATACGGGTCGTATTGCGGGTTGCTGATAGTTTCAGAATAACCCACAAACATAGGCAATTGCACACCCCATGTACGTGGCAGCAGTTTGCCCATATTCAGGTTAGTAGACGCGCTGTATTGGTAAAAATTATCCCTGAACCTCTGGTTAACNNGATCTATATTGCCATAACCCTGGGTATGCATGCTACCACTCAGGTTTATATTTCCGAAATCCGCCATTTGCAGGCTTATTTTTCCGGATGCGGCATATCCGGGTTTTTCATCCAACCCCACCAGGCGCAGTTCATTGAACCATACTTCAGCACATTTCTTCTGACCATCGTCATTAGGGTTATCGTTCGATTTATTCGGGTTATATACACCCAACATCATAGTTTTGGCGTCTCCTATATTGGGGTTACCCACAACAACTATCGTATTCCCGTTCGCTGTGTTTGATTTATAGGGCACAAATGTAGGCAAGCCCTTAGCGTTCCTTTCGGTTTTTGCTTTTACAAGGTCTTCCAGCAGCAGGTCTATCCTGTTCTCCTGTGGCCAAACAGCTTCAGCATTTCCATCGCCGTTTGGCGACACTTTCAGCGGCACCTGGTATTCGTAATAGTTATTTATAAAGTCACTGCCTATACGTATCACAGCACGCAGATCTCCATCAGCCAATGGTGTTTGCCCTACGCGAGACTCAGCGTGTACAAACATGCGCAGCCCGTTAAACTGTCGCATATCTACATTCACCTCTCTGAACACAGCCCTTGCATCTCCGTCATTCAGGTTACATACCTGCAAAGACAATGCCTGTTCATTCAGCTGTATACTTTGTCCGCTGGAGATATTGGCCTGTTGCCTGTTTACCCCTGGTGGTATAACATAGGGTATGGGCTGCCTGTTGCTGTTTTCTTCAAGGCTTACCGACAATACGGCAAACTCAGTATTATCATTCTCAGGAATATTCTCGCCGGGGTCTTGCAGAGAAAACAAATAACGCCTCCAGTTATTACGTCCCAGCTCCAACCTGGCAAAACGCATAACAACACTATCCTGGAAGCCGGAAAGGAACATACGCATAAAGCGTATAGAACGGAAATCGGATATGCCGCCTACTACATTTGAATATTCAAGTATTGGTATTTTAAACTGGTACCATGTTTCTTTAGCGGTACTGCCATTAGGCAATTTTACATCTGTCTCCAGTTTATTAATAATATAATTAGTTCCCACCTGCATATTAGGCTGTATATCCAACCTGTATTGGTAGTAGTCTTCAGACTCATTCAATGTATTATCACGATTTATATCTTCAGACTCAGGTATGTTTGTGCCTGCGAATGAATACGTTGAACTGCCATCTGATACGGGTGAGTTACCATGTGGGTTATTGAATTTTTTGTAGCGGGGAATGACACCGGAAGAAGCGGTTTCATAATCCTGATCGCGAAAATACTTGTAGTCATCATTTGCCGGGTCAGCACCAATTGCATCCAGCACATCAGGATTAACTTTTCCTGCCAATGCATTGAGGTATTGTGCAAAGAAGTTACGTTCTTCTTCATTGTCCAATCCGTCGTAACCTACATCCTGAGTAGTACGAGCGGCCGGGTCATTTTCAAATGCACGTGTTATCTGCTGCTGAAAACCAGGCGTGTAACCCCATTTACTTTCCGAGAGCTGCGCTATGTTTTTAGGATATGTAATACCATTTTCAAAAAACATCCTGCCATCTTTCAATACATCTTCAGAAATGTTACCCAGGTTGATGTACAAAGAGCCGCCCGGTGCATTGGGGCGATTGATAAAAGGATCCATCATCCAGAACTCGATAAACTCCACGTTTGATTGCTCAAAGTCACTGTTATCTATCGGGCGCATGATACCTGCCCAACGAGTTTCGGGGTTAGTTAATTTACCATCCTGGGTTATGTTGTCAGTATCAAAGTTATACGGGCCTTTTTCTGTGGGGAAGTATGCCAGGTCAAGGGTACTCAGGGCGTTTTGCAAATTCACTTGTGAGCGCTGAGGGAATACCTCTGTCTGCTGAACCAACCTGATATAATGTTGATTAGGGTCGTTCTTAACGTACTCCGGCACGCCCGAATTAGGATCTACTAACGAAGGTTCCAGGAAATACCATGCCAACCGGGCCCTGTTTTTACCATAATCCCAATTGTCTGACAAGTCGCTCTCCGGAAAGAGCCTGTTACCATTCCTGTCTNNTTGATGCCAGTGTCCAGGCGTTAGCAGGAAATTTCAGATCGTAAGAAGAACGTGTGCCCTCAAAATCGTCTACATATACCGATCCCTCAGGGTCAAGCACATCTATCTGCCTGGGGTGTCCGGGCAGCAATCCGGCTACTTCTGTTGACAAATTAAGAAAAGACGGAGCTGATGTTGACAACACAGGAAGTTTGTCAATAAGCCTTGTAATACCGGGTGTTTCGGACTGATAATTGACATCCAATCCTAATACAGTGTTTTTAATCGGGTCTTCGCCAACATTTGTCTTTTGAGTAAACGGCCGCTCTGTCAGGCGCATATATGTACCACCGAGTATCAGCTTATCATTTACAAAATAATCAAGGCGAGTGCCTAAAAAGTTCTGCTGTTGAAAACCAAATGTAGCATTATCCTCATATTGCACATTGATAGGAATGCCGGAATTCAATATGCCTGTATTTAGTATTTTCAATCTGCCCAGGCCGTAGTCTATCTGGTAGTCAACATTCTCAGTCAACCTTTGTCCTCCGGCTGTTACCACTACCGAGCCTTGCGGGATGTTAAAGCCGCCTAGAAATATTTCTGATGACGACGATGAACGATAAGATCCCTTGATTACATATCGGTTATTTTGTTGAAACTGGCGTGCAACTGTTTTCGTAGAGTCATACAGAATTCTGTACAGGTATTTTCTTTCCAGGTGTGGTACATTGTCGCCCAGTGCGGGTTTCAGGTCATCGCCAAACGGCTCCAATACAGGAAATATTATTTTACCCTGCTGAGTATTAATGGTAATACCTTCTACAAAGTCAAAAATACCGTCAGGAGCAGGGTCATTCTGAAAATTCAGGCGGTCAAGGTTCAATGTAGTAATCAACGGAACACCTGCTTTTTCACCTTCAGGCAAGTAACGTTTCTCTCCACCACCCGGATCCTGGTACAGTACGTTTAACCTGAACTCGTCTTTAGAAACGCCTAAGCCGCCTAATGCGTATATGTTTTTCATCATCAGGTCCCATATTGGCATACGTGGACTTGGTGATGTGGTTTTCAGCATTTTCATAAACAGCACACGCTGTGTATTGGTGGAAGGCTGATTGGGGTTGGGCTGTTGCTGGTTGGTATCCAACTGCTGACCCGGTAATGGCGGAATATCTTCGGCAAACTCACCCACCTGGTAAGTACGGCCATTATATGTATATCTATATGCTACGGCTAATACATCATCGGGGTTAATCTGCGTGTTCAGCGATATGTATCCAAGTTGGGGATTGAAAGAATATTCAGTCGTATTCAGCTTACGGGCGGTTACAGCCTTATACTGTGCATCATCCATGCCGGGAATCTGGTTGCTTTGAGATAAGCTAGCGGTATTCCCCTGCACACGAAGGGCAGGTATCTGCTGCAAACGAACATATAACTGGTTGGAATAGTTATCGGGCAATCCGTTGAGTATTGGTTTTGCCTGGCCGCTTACACTCCGGTTAAACGGGTCTTGCTCGCCCAGGTCCATAAAACCAATGATATTGCGCACACCATCCGTAGCGCCTGTACGGTTGGTCACCCATACCTCTATCTTGTTTATAGTAACCAACGATGAGATTACCGGAAACGTAGACAAAGCCCTGTTATAGTTATTACGAAAATACTGCGCCAGCAGAAAGTGCCTGTTTTCCTCATAGTCATCGGCCTTGATAGCAAACTGCTGTGTTTGCGCACCGCCCTGTATTGTCAGGCTTTGACGTTTTGAACGCTGTTGCGACAAAACGGATGTCACCCATAGTTTTCCAAACTGCAATTGGGTTTTAATACCAAACAGGGATTGTACACCGCTAATCAGCGAACTATTTAATGGGAAACTAACATTACCTGCCTCAATCTTTTTGATGATTTCATCTTCCTTCCCAATGTATTCCAGCTTCTGCACATTCTGATAATCGAAAGTAGCGTTGGTGTTCTGGCTGATGTTCAATTTCAGTTTTTCTCCCACCGTAGCCAGCAGGTTGACGTTCATATCCATATCAAAATCGAAAATACCATACCGCTGTGCGCGCTGTGGCAAAGTAGGATTTTGTACGTTCTGCCAGTTTCCACCAAAAGTCACATCAACATTTCCCTGTGGTTTTACTGAAATCTTATCCCCCCCAAATATGCGGTCAAACAGGCCCTCTTTGTACATCACAGGCAAATCAGGCTTTTTATTGAACAATGTAAGGGCATCCATTCTTCTCTTCCAGTATGCCTTTTCATCTTTTTCAGCCTGGTACTTCATGTATTCGTCAAACGTCATGAAGGTGGGAGTGCTCAGATAACGGTCACTCAACTTTTCTGAAAAGTAGTAGCGCTGGCTATCCGGATCGTACTCTACTTCTTTTTCAATATTCGAGGGGTCTGCCAGGTCTATACTCGCAGGAGAACGTTGAATAGGATTGCCCTGGTCATCGTAGATGGGAAACTGAAGGTTAATAGTGTCTTTTTTCGCAGCCGTACTATCCGGGTCTGCCGGATCATCGTAATCGAAGGGATTCCGGAAATCGCGGGCAGCCACGTTCGCTATCACTATCAGTAGCGATATAGCCAACAATATTTTATACCCGAAATTCTGTTTACCCGTCACGTAATTTTATTGTTTTCAGGTTTATAGCAACCGTAATGCTTTTTTGATAATATCTTCTACACTTAAACTGTCCGCATCTTCCACCTTATTGATAGCGGCCTGGGCGGCTGCTTTAGCAATGCCAAGGTTTACTAAAGCAAATAACGCATCATTGGCAATAGTATTGTGCGTAGCACCTGTCAATATTGCATCCTGTTGCGATACATTCAATTTCCCTTTCAATTCTAGTATTATTCGCTGTGCCGTTTTCGCGCCTATACCTTTTACTTTTTGCAGGCTATTTACGTCTTCCGAGGCTATTATCCTTGAAAGTTCCTCAGGTTTAAGCGAGGACAGTATCAGGCGGGCGGTAGCTGCCCCCACGCCGCTTATGCCCAGTAGCTGTCGAAATGTCTCGCGCTCCTGCTCATCAGCAAAACCATATAGCACCCAGGCATCTTCCCGCACCTGCAGATGGGTATAGAGCCTGCACTTTTCCAGATGCTGTATTTTGCTGAAGGTTTGTAACGTGATATTGACCTCGTAACCAACACCCTGCACAGCCATATAAAGCAGAGACGGGGACTTATAAGTTAAATCCCCTTCCAGGTATGCGAACATATATTCTTTTTCAATTAGGGGCTGTAATTTAATATAAAATACCCGAGAAAACTGATAAAACACAGGTTAAAAGACAGTAACCAATTATGCTATTATCCGCAACGAATGGGCAAGTTCCTGCAATATGAGGCTTTACATGTGATTAGTATATACATATGCTTGTTCAATTCATAAATTTTATAACATACAAACATTTGACAATAAACACGCTGTAGTAAACCAACTATGCCATGAAGTGCAGTACAGATATCATTTTTACCAAATACATTGGTATTTCAGCCATATAGCTGCAATGGGTATATATGAAATGCAGCCCTATACTAATGAATACCTGTATGCCGGTAGATAAATGACACCTACTGTATTGCAGCAAATCATAACCTTGGAAAGCTGATGCCATAAAAAACAGTAACTGAACGTTAATGCTATGTTTCCCGTAAAAAACAATTATTTTAGCCGCAAATTTTACAATATGAATTTCCCCGAGAATTTAAAGTACACTAAAGACCACGAGTGGCTGCAGATAGATGGAAATACTGCAACAGTAGGCATTACAGACTTCGCCCAGCGCGAATTGGGTGATATAGTATTTGTGGATATAGACACTGAGGGCAAGACGTTGGGGGCTAACGAGATATTCGGTACGGTAGAAGCTGTAAAAACGGTTTCTGACCTGTTTCTGCCCGTATCAGGCACGGTAAATGAAGTAAACCGTGATCTGGAAGGTACTCCTGAATCTGTTAACCAGGATCCGTATGGCAATGGCTGGATGATAAAAATGACTATTGACAACCCCGCAGAAGTAGACGGCCTGATGGATGCAGCAGCATACCGTCAAATGATAGGAGAATAATGTGGATTCTTTTCACATCCGCATCATCGTATAAGAAAAGAGCAAGGTGGCTGGCCATTGGCTGGACCTTGCTCATTTTCATTTTATGCCTGATACCCGGCAATGACTTGCCCAAAGTAAACGTGCCATTTATTGACAAATGGGCGCACGTAGTATTGTTTGCCGGGTTCTCATTCTTATGGTTATGCGCAGAGCCTACCCGAAAATTACTACGGCTACTGGTACTGCTGGCGACAAGCATATTTATAGGGTGGCTGGTAGAATATATACAGGGCAACTACGTGCAGGGGCGCTACCAGGACGATATGGACACATTGGCGGATGCAGTAGGCGGACTGGTGGGTATAATAATTTTTGTCGTTATTTCGTTTGTAGCTAGTAAAAGGATAGAATATTAATGTACAGGAGCAAAGCACCTTTACGCATAGGTCTGGCCGGTGGCGGCACTGATGTAAGCCCCTATTGCGATATGTATGGCGGGGCTGTGCTGAACGCCACTATATCGTTGTACGCACATGCTAATATAGAGCCTAACGCAACAGGTACGATTATCATCAACGCAGCCGATCGTGGTGAGCAGGAACAATACCCCGCACAAGACACTCTGCCTGTAAATGGCAAATTGGACCTCGCCAAAGGTGCATATAATCATATTGTAGCCAAATACGGGAAAGTACCATCCGGGTTTACACTGACCACCACATCAGACGCACCTGCAGGCAGCGGCCTGGGTAGTTCTTCTACGCTGCTGGTGGCAATTATAGGAGCGTTCAAAGAATGGTTGCAACTGCCNNATATGGCCTACGAAATAGAACGTGAAGAACTGGCTATGGCCGGCGGCAAACAAGACCAATATTCAGCCACATTCGGCGGTGTCAACTTTATGGAGTTTTATGCTGACGACCGTGTGATTGTAAACCCGCTGCCGCTAAAAAAAGAGATACTTTTTGAACTGGGCAATAACCTGCTATTGTACTTCACATCTACCAGCAGGTTATCATCAACTATAATAGAAGCGCAGACAAAAAATGTAAAAGAAAATAATACACAGTCAATTGAGGCTATGCACCAACTGAAGCGGCAGGCAGAGATGATGAAAGAAGCGCTGCTGAAAGGCAAGGTAGATGAAGTCGGCCCCATATTGGACTTTGGCTTCCGCTACAAAAAGCAGATGGCTGCAGACATATCCAACAACGCGCTGGACAGCATATACGAAACCGCCCTGGCGCATGGCGCAACAGGCGGCAAAATCACAGGTGCAGGCGGCGGTGGCTTCATGATGTTTTACTGCCCGGGCAATACAAGATATGCCGTGGCAAAAGCATTGCAACAAGCTGGTGGAGAACTGAACAGATATGACATAACAGAGCAGGGGCTGTTTACGTGGACAATATAAATATGGAGTGCATCATACTGGCAGGCGGATTGGGCACAAGNNACCCAAATGTATGGCGCCCGTAAATAGCAAACCTTTTCTGCACTATTTGTTTGACTACGCAGAGCAGCAGGGCTGCACAAAAATCATACTATCATTAGGCTATAAACATGAGCAGGTAACTGAATGGCTGAAAACACAACAGCGTTTGTTTGCTATAGACTATGTGGTAGAAGAAACACCACTTGGAACATGAGGAGGAATACAATTAGCACTGCAAAAAGCTATAGCCCCAAACGTAGCCGTGCTGAACGGTGATACGATGTTCCGTGTGTCATTGAAAGAGATGATGAGGTTTCATTTACAACATGGTGCCGCTACTACGGTGGCATTGAAACCGATGCACAACTTTGACCGATACGGCGTGGTAAAAACGGATAGCAGCAATACCATAACAGCATTTGAAGAAAAGAAACCGCAGGCTGAGGGCATGATAAATGGCGGTGTATATATCATTGACAAAGACGCATTGGCAGCGAAAAACCTGCCTGCAAAATTTTCTTTTGAAAAAGATTATTTTGAAGCCTTTGTACACGAAGGCAATATGTATGGATATGTGAGTGATGGTTATTTTATTGACATTGGCATACCTTCGGATTACGAACAGGCGCAAAAAGATTTTGAATAAATAATGAAAATAGCCATCATAGGTTCAGCGCACCCGCTACGCGGCGGTGGCATTTCCACCTTCAACGAAAG
>DINJ01000163.1 GCA_002423665.1 Bacteroidetes bacterium UBA5543
AAGCCATTGATAAAACGCTCCCATCCAAACTTGGATACACCATATTTGCGTGGGCGATGTTGCACTACCTTCTCGCCTATTTTGCGGAAGCCTGCTGCTTTGGCAAGTACAGGTATGAAACGGTGCATTTCTCCATATACCTCAACACTCTTTACTACGCTGCGTTTGTAGGCTTTCAGCCCGCAGTTCATATCGTGCAGCTTGATGCCTGATATTCGTCGGTTAACCGAGTTGTATAATTTAGAAGGCAGATTTTTTGTAAAGGCGTTATCGTAACGAACCTTCTTCCAGCCACTTACCAGGTCGTAGCCATCGGCGGTTACCATGCGGTACATCTCAGGTATTTCATCAGGACTGTCCTGCAGGTCAGCATCCATAGTGAATACAACATTGCCGGTAGCAGCTTTAAAACCCTCGTTCAGTGCGGCACTCTTGCCATAGTTGCGCTGAAACTTAATACCTTTTATGCGTGGATTCTGTTGTGTCAGCTTTAATACCTCCACCCAGCTACCATCGGTACTACCGTCATCCACCATTATCACTTCATAGCTGTAGCCGTGTTCTGTACACACTTTTTCTATCCACTCAGCCAGTTCCGGCAGTGACTCCTCTTCATTATACAGTGGTATTACTATGCTTATATCCGTGTGCATTATGCTTGCAGGTGTTCAGGTTTATTTCTTTTTACTATGGCAGCTATTATAAACCCAAACAGGCTATACAATATAATCTGAAACATGGCGCTCATGAGGATACCGCCAACACTTTTCTGTTTTGCAATCTGCTCTTCTGCGTTAGTCATTGCCTGTTCAGCTACTTCTTCAGAAGCACCCATTTGTATAGTCATGTTTTGCGACATCTGTAATGTCTTTTCGTAGTACTCGGGGTCAATTAAGTTGGTATATATTACCGAGTAAAGTTGAGACATGCCTACTACTATGAGTATGGAAACGAATATTGCTGAGAATGCTTCTTTAAAGGTGATAAATCCGCCCATTGCCTTGCGTTGTGCAAATGCCATTACACTCAGCAATATCATCAACAATACAAATGAAAATACACCANNCTCCCCACATACCTGCTGTTTCCATCATAAACATGCTATAGACGGTAAACAGCAATATAGAAACAAACCCTATGATTAAACCCCAACGAAGTGGTATGGTAAACCTGTTGAATTCAGCATTGTTTTCCATAATTATTGATTTATATGATAATTGTTGTTGTTGATAATACCTGCAACCTTACCGGGTAGCTCCTGCCCCAGGAACGGGTTGTTTTTTGAGGCGGAAACCATACCTATTGGCATATGGCTGCCGGTGGTTGTAAATATAGTCAGTTTTGCAACGCTGCCTTTGGCTAGGCCCACTTGCTGAAGGTTAAATATTTCCCTTGCACGGGTAGAGAATGCTTCTGTCAGCCTGCCGATATCAGCCTTGTCGCCAAGTGCATCCAAAACAACATTAAATGCCAGCTCCTGTATATTCATACCTGGCGAAGCATATTCAAATTCTTTTTCTTTCGCGTCCCAGTCCTGCGGGCGGTGGTGCGATGTGATACAGTCTATCGTTCCGTCGTTCAGCCCTTTTATCAATGCCTGCCTGTCCTTCTCGCTGCGCAGTGGCGGCGATACTTTATACATACTGCTGTACCCTGTCAGCGCCTCATCGGTCAGTGCCAGGTGGTAAGGCGTAACAGAGCAGGTAACATTCAGTTTTTCCCGCTTGGCCTTGCGTATCATATCTACGCCTGCAGCGGTAGATACACCTGTAAAGTGCAATCTTGAACCTGTGTACCTGAGCAGTTGCAGGTCGCGGTTAATAATGATTGTTTCCGCCTCGGCAGGAATACCCGGCATACCCAATCTTGTGGAGGTAATGCCTTCGTGCATTAGGCCTGTTGCTGCTATCGAGGCATCCTCAGGTATCTGTATCATAGTGCCGTCGAAGGCCTTGATATATTCCAACGCTTTCAGCATCAGCCCTGCATTCTGTACAGGCTTCCATCCGTCGGTAAAGGCGATAGCCCCGTGCCCCTGCATATCCATCATCTCCGCCAGGCTCTTGCCCTCTATGTTCTGCGACACACTACCCAACGGGTGCAGGCTCACTACGTTGCCCGATGCTTTCTTCAGTATAAATTCGATTATGGATTTGGTGCTGACAGCAGGCTCAGTNNGCCAGGAATACATCTGTAAACCCGCCCTTAGCTGCTGCCGCCAATCCGCTCTTTATTGTTTCTTTCTGTTCATGACCGGGCTCTGAATAATCTGCCAGTATATCTACCCATCCCGGGCTGACATAGACTATACCCTTGCCGGATGCGTATACTTTTTTGCCATCCGCCTCAATAGTTGTTTCGCCCGTTTTTTTAGCGGAAACGCTCACTTTGCTGATGATACCATCTTTAATAATAATATCAACAACTTTATTATGGAATTCCGAAGCGGGGTCGGACACTTTAGCCTGTCGGATGTGCAATTGCATAAATGGCTATTCTGTAGCAGCAGTTGGTTTGCGAAGACTGCCCGCCAGAACAAAAGTTTCGGCAGCCAGCATTAACAGGGCTAAAATAACACAAACTTTCCAAAGCGGAAAACCTCCCCAGTTGCTCCGCCCGCCTTTGCTGCTAATTTCATCGGGGCTCACTACCTGTACATTCGTCCCCGCCCATATATCTTCAATGTTGCCCATGTCAATAGTCGCGAGGTCCGATTCTGCCCTGTAATTGTTTATGGCTACAATAGTNNGGTATTGCCTCACTACCATCGTGGTACAGTTTCAGCATATTACGTTCCCCGGCATTGTTCAGTGGTATATATGCAGGTTGTCGGCTACCCATAGATAAGGCATAGACATTTCCTCCCTCCGATTGTACCGCCATCTGATACAGGAATGGTGCGAAGAAATAACCTGATGGGAAATTGCCCGATTGCAGGTCTATACCTGTGGATAGTATATATAACTGCCNNCTGTGACGCAGTGTCGACACCTGTTATGGATATATCGCTGATGGCTTTCAATCCATCATTGAGCGCAGCATAATTATTCGTCCTTCCCGGGAAGATGCAGATGGTCTGGCCCTCCTGCTGTGCTGTAGCCAGTTGCTTGCCCAACTCAGGACTGATGCGGGTACAACCATTCAGGATGACGAGGTTGTATTCACTCCAGTCAGCCGGCGGGGTATTGATGTTCACGTTATTCAGCCTGAAACCGTTATAGGCCCTGAATGCCGCCTGAATGTATGGGCTGGGCGCACCCTCGTTCAACGCCAGCACCGACAGGTTGGGCGTACTGCGTGCAGTTATCCGAAAGGTGTCGTCAAAACGTACCACTGCATCGTCCACCACCAACTCTACTTGCTGCCAGGCTGCGTCATTCACCCTGAAACTGATGGTGTCTGNNCCCCTGCCTGTACTACAGGGTTGGTAATGTAAGCCGTGTCTATATATATGTTTGAAGTTTTGCTGCCGGCGAAGGGTATGGCATACACTGTTATATTTTCCTTCACCTCAGGGAGTATGCCAGCCGATGTCTGCTGAAAGTCAGAATAATAATACAAATCAGCTAGCGGAGCTGACTCTGTTTCTGTAATGCTACCCAACAACGATAACACCTGCCTGGCGTCTTTGGGCGAAGAGGAAATATCAATAGCCCCCAGTTCTGCTATCACCTGCTCGGCAGGCATAGGGCGGTAGCTGACAGGCCCGTCATTGGTTATCAATACAAACTTGGTACCTGGTGCTGTATTGCGTACCTGCCTGCGGGCTGTTTCTTTGGCTATATCCACCAATCGCTGAGCACCGCTTTTCAGGCTCATGCTGCCTGAGTTGTCTATATATATAGCCTGTAGCCTGTCTCTGGTATCCTGTTTGTCCGCTCCTGCAAAATAGGGCTGGGCAAATGCCAGAACCAGCAGCAACAAGAAGAGCATCCTGAGCGCCAGCAGCAGCTTGTATCTTAGTTGCGACTGTTTTTGTGAGCGTAGCTGTATATTCTTCAGGAAACGGGTGTGCGGAAAATACACCGTCTTGTACCTGCGCAGGTTGAAGAGGTGTATGAGCACAGGTATAGCCAAAGCCAACCCCGCCAATAAGAATAATGGATATATAAAGCTCACAGCATCAAATATAAGGCTAATGCATTGATAAACAGGGGGTATATTTAGCTAAGGCTTTCTTAAATAATACCGGATGAAAATTGTTATTTTACCGTTTGGTATAACCACTGCATCCGCTGGACAACACAAGTAAATACAGCCCCTTTTTTGCCGCCGCCGCTGTGCTTTGCATTGGGGTATGGCTGTTATACCCCTGGTACCAGTATTTCATTGACCCCGACGCAACCGCCTACCTGACTATTGCCAAACGCTACGCGTCAGGAGNNACAAGGCCATTAACGGATATTGGAGTCCCTGGAGCATTTGGCTGACCGCCGGCATGATAAAAACAGGATTGAGCCCATTTTCATCCGCCATTATTATTAATACGCTCGGTGCGGTAGGTTTTTTGTTTGGCAGTCAGTCGTTGGCGGCATTACTCAGGGTAAAGAAAGGCATACAATGGCTGATGGCATTCACCCTGTCGTTTTTCCTGGTATATGCAGTGTACAAGCAAAGCTTCAGTGACCTGTGGATGTGCGCTTTTCTGCTTATTGGGCTGCGCATCATGTTATACGACAATTTCACCCAAAAACCTCTGTTGTGGGTATTACTGGGTGTTACAGGTACACTCGGCTACTTCGCCAAACAATACGGGTTTCACTTTTTTATATTCAATACTATTGTTTGCACGTACATCATTACACAAGGCAACCGCAAACAATGGCTCACCATATCAGCGGTAGCTATAACTATAATGATAGCTGGCAGTCTGCCCTGGATATACCAGTTGCATGGTAAGTATGGTTCATGGATGACAGGTACTGCCGGTAAACTTAACCTGAGCTGGTACCTGCTGGGCCACCCCATATGGAAAAATGGCATAGACGTGCTGCTGCCTCCTGTTTACGGAGACAGTCCATATTATTGGGAAGACCCCTGGTGGGTAAACGGTGAAACATCGCATTTCTATAGCTCAGCAAAACTATTTGTATTGCAGATGGTACGAGTAGTGTACAATGCACTGAAGTTGGTGCAGAGTATGGGCGCTATTTCTGTCTTCTACGCTGTGGTATGGCTGATGGCTTTAAGCATAGCATTATCTAAAAAATTACGCGAAGAACTGAGCCGCGTGCAATGGGTGGCCGTAGTTTCATTTCTCATATTCCCGCTCAGCTTTTTACTCATCAACTTCGAGCCGCGTTATATCTGGTATACACTACCGCTCAGTTTTATCATCGGGGCATGGGGCGTACAGCATATTCAGCAGTATGTAAGCCCGCTATTGCAGAGGGTCATCATATGGATTTTCGCGTTGGCGTACCTGGTAACACCTGTAAAGGAAATGCAGGAGATGTTCCTGGACGGGCAGGATGCCTACGATATTGCACAGGTATTGCAACAGGAGGGTATTATCGGCAGCTTTGCCACTAACGTGAACAGCGGCGCCGATATACACTATATAGAACGTATTGCCTACCACAGTGGCAATGCTTATTACAATATGCCAGCCACTACTGTACAACCATTGCTATTGAAAGATATGCGCCGATACGGAGTGAAGTATTTCTATTACTTGTACCGCGGCAACCCCGATAGCTTCATCTTTTACGATGAGCAGGGCCACCCTTTCCCTGTGGTATATAATGATGGTAGATTACAGGTGTTTGAGATTAATTGACATTATCCTTTTTCAAACCGTCTTATATCGTTTAGAGGTAGTGCTAAATATATCACTCAGGCTATTTTTTAACTGATCCTGCGCGGATAATCCAGGACGAAAAACCGCATACTCTTCACAGACAAATATTACACACAAAAAAAGCGCCCCGTTGTACGGGGCGCCTATATCTTATCTAACCGATAGTTGATTATTCATCATCATCATCTGCTTCAACTTTCATTGGACGCAGATCATCACCAGGTTTTACATTACCTGTTTTAGTCTTGCAGTTAAAGTTTTTAGAGATACCGAAGTTGAATTGGTTACCCCATGTAAACATAAAGCTGCTTTGGTCGATAGTACCGTTCAGCGCAGTAGGAGATTTAGGAGTATCGTAGCTGATAGTCCTGTAACCCAGTCCACCAAAACCGAAGTTCAGTGCCATACCGTCGTGAACAAACACCTGTACCATTGGCGTTATTGTAGCCTGGAAACCATTGTAATAATCGTAGCCGTAGATGATAGTCTCAACTACTTTGTTAGCAGCGAAGTCTACCGCCCTTGTTTCAGCCTCAGATACATCTTGTCCTGATACATAGCTCAGGTCTACCTGGGTAAACAGTGACAACCAGTTATTTACCGGCTTGGTATAACGGAAGAAAGCACCTGCTTGCCATTCCCTTGTTTCCATAGCATTCCTGTTCCATGTGTTGGCAGCAGGAGACATCCTGTTTTCTTCAAAATGGCTCATAATACCACCCTGAACACCCAATGTGATGTTGTTAGTAAATTGGTAACCTACACCGGGAGTAACATTCCAGTCAAAATGCCTCATTTCAGTACCGCCGCCGTTGTCAGATTTGTCATGGCTCAGGCCAAGCGTACCATATACAAGAACACTATTTTTTTGTGCGCTGGCTACGCCTATAGAAGACACTGCCAGTAAAGCGAGAATAAGTTTTTTCATACAGATCATGCGTTTTATAATGAAACAAATGTATATCCTAATTGCCTATTATGCAATAGTTATGCACAAATAAACATACAAAATTAAATTACTATAATATATACTATTTTTTAAACCAGCCACTGTACATCACATAGTTGTTGGCTATACGCTCTACCTCGCCCTCCAGCAGTTCCGGGCTGATGTCTTTTACCTTTTTTGCGGGTACTCCCGCATATATACTACCCGATGCCACTTGAGTGCCTTCCAATACCACCGCCCCGGCAGCTATGATGCTGTTTTTGCCTATATGCACGTTATCCATTACTATCGCACCCATACCTATCAGCACGTTGTCTTCTACCTTGCATCCGTGCACAATAGCATGGTGGCCAATAGATACATTGTTACCTATGATAGTTTTAGTCTTCTGGTAGGTACAGTGTATGCAGGCCCCGTCCTGTATGTTCACCCGGTCGCCCATACGTATGCTGTTCACATCGCCGCGTACTACGGCATTGAACCAAATGCTACATTCGCTGCCCATTACCACATCGCCTACAACAGTAGCATTCTCAGCTATATAGCAGTCATCAGGTATATTAGGCAATACCCCTTTTACGGGCAATATTACTGGCATGAATTATTATTTGAACAGGTTATACTTTAGGATGCAGTATATAGCCCTGAAACCATCTTTCCATCCTATTTTCTTACCTTCTTCGTAAGTGCGGCCATAATACGATATACCAACCTCGTATATTCTTATTTTGGGCACACGAGCGATTTTGGCTGTTACTTCCGGCTCAAAACCGAAACGTTTTTCTTTAAGCTTTATATCCTGGATGATGTCACTTTTGAATAGCTTATAACAGGTTTCCATATCTGTCAGGTTCAGATTGGTAAACATATTGGACAAAAAGGTGAGCATGGCATTGCCCAAAGAGTGCCAGAAGAACAATATCCTGTGCGGGTTGCCTCCCATAAAACGTGAGCCGTATACTACATCAGCAAATCCATCCAATACCGGTTTCAACAGTTGGTTGTATTCCTGCGGGTCATACTCCAGGTCCGCATCCTGAATTATTATGTAGTCGCCTTTAGCTTTCTCAATACCTGTATGCAATGCTGCACCCTTTCCCTGGTTTACTTCGTGCTTGTAATAGCTGATAGGCAATTCGGGGTTTTCAGACTGGTACTTCAGGATCGCTTCCTCCGTATTATCTTTCGAGCAATCGTTAACAATGATAACCTCTTTCTGAATACCACCAATTAGTTCAACCGCCTTTATGCGATTGAGTATATTATGAATGGTAGGGCCTTCGTTATAAGCAGGTATCACTATCGACAGTGTTCTTTGCATGGGCTCACTTTATGTTAAGGTGTAAAAATAATATGAATTGTTCAAGAATTAACCGTTTATCCCCAGTTACCCGATTTTAGGATAATAAATTTCTTATTGAGTTACCTTTGTTAATACTNNTTTAGATTTACTGCAACACATATTGGACACCGGCGCTGAAAAAAGCGACCGTACAGGTACCGGCACTATCAGTTGCTTCGGCTACCAGATGCGGTTTAACCTGCAGGAGGGTTTCCCGATGCTGACGACTAAAAAGCTGCACCTGAAGTCCATTATACACGAGTTGCTATGGTTCCTCGATGGAGATACCAATATTAAATACCTGAAGGATAATGGCGTAGGTATATGGGACGAATGGGCTGATGAAAACGGAGACCTCGGCCCTGTATACGGCCACCAGTGGCGTAGCTGGGCGGGTGCTGACGGCAAAACCTACGACCAGATTTCAGAAGCGGTACGCTTGTTAAAGACTAACCCTGATAGCCGCCGCATCATTGTCAACGCGTGGAACGTAGCCGACTTATCGAAAATGGCGTTGACTCCCTGCCATGCTTTGTTCCAGTTTTATGTAGCTGATGGCAAACTAAGTTGTCAGCTATATCAGCGCAGCGCCGATGTATTCCTGGGTGTGCCTTTCAATATTGCTTCTTATGCATTGCTGACCATGATGATGGCACAGGTTTGCGGATTGGAGTATGGTGATTTCGTACACACCTTTGGCGATGTGCACCTGTACAGCAACCATATTGAACAGGCAAAACTGCAACTGACACGTGAGCCATATCCTCTACCAACTATGAAAATTAACCCGGATGTAAAAGATATATTCGGATTTAAGTTTGAAGACTTTACGCTGGAAAATTACCAGTCGCACCCGCATATAAAAGCACCTGTGGCTGTATAATAGCTGGTGACCTGCGTTACCTTACTTTTTTGTTTTGACTTTTGACTTTTAACTTGATATGATTTTATCCGCAATAGTAGCTATGTCTGAAAATAATGCCATCGGAAGGGACAACGGCCTACCCTGGCATTTACCCGATGACCTGAAATTTTTCAAACGTACCACGCTGGGCAAGCCCGTGCTGATGGGCCGAAAGACTTTTGAATCAGTAGGCAGGCCTTTGCCAGGCAGGCTGAATGTAGTGGTATCATCACACAAAGATTTGCAGTTGCCCGAAGGAGTATTACTATACAATAATATTGATGATGCCATCGCAAGGCTGCAACAGGAAGGAACTGATGAGGGGTTTATTGTAGGCGGCGGTAATATTTACGAGCAGACGATGGGAATAACCGACCGCATATACCTGACAAGGGTACATACTGTTATCAACGATGCTCATGCTTATTTCCCGCATGTTGACCATGCACATTGGAAACTTTCCTGGAAAGAAGAACATCCGGCCGATGAAAAGCATGCATACGCTTTCACCTTCGAGCAATGGGACAGGATAAATGAAATTTAAACACATAAAAAAGCACCGGGTTATACTCGGTGCTTTTCTTTTCAGGCAGTATATACCTTAACCGCCGAAGTTTTTCATCATGTCCGACAGCGGGTTGTCATTATCGCCTTTAGTCGCCAGGAAGTTTTCAATCATCGGGTGCATCATAGGCGGCACTTTCGATTGGATAAATTCTTTAATCACGTCCAGCGCTTTGGCAGCTTGTTCTTCAGTCAACCCTGCTTCTTCAGTCAGTTTTTTTACCAGTTCGTTCATCGGTATATATGTTATGCTTAATGTTTATTGAAATTGTTATGCGGCTTTCAACTGGTCCAGCTTGCTGTGCTCCAGCATCTGGCGGGCGTAATCCAGTGTCAGTACGAAGTTCTGCTTATTTGTCTCCGATGGCAGGTCAAACATAGCATCGGTCAGTATCATTTCGCAAATAGCCCTTAGCCCGCGCCCGCCCAGTTTGAATTCAATGGCTTTGTCCACCATATAATCCAACGCGTCTTCTTCCACTGTCAGTTCAATACCCTCGTATTCAAACAGCTTTTTGTACTGCTTGATAAGTGCGTTCTTAGGCTCAGTTAGTATTTTCTTCAGTGCGTCACGGTCCAGAGGATTCAGGTAAGTAACTATCGGCAGCCTGCCCAACAATTCAGGAATCAGGCCGAATGTGCGAAGGTCCTGTGCATTTACATACTGCAGCAGGTTGCTCCTGTCCAGTTCCTTGGTAGCCTTTATAGCATTGTAGCCTATTGAAGAGGTCTGCACCCTGCGGGCGATCATCTTATCCACCCCTTCAAAAGCACCACCGCAAATAAAGAGTATATTCTGCGTGTTCACTTTCACCAGTTTCTGTTCCGGATGCTTACGGCCTCCCTGCGGGGGTACCAGGACTTCCGTACCTTCCAGCAATTTCAGCATTGCCTGTTGTACACCTTCGCCGCTTACGTCCCTGGTGATGGATGGATTATCACCCTTACGACCTATCTTATCTATTTCGTCTATATATACTATCCCTTGCTCTGCAGCCGCTATATCATAGTTGCAGCTTTGCAGCAGGCGTGCCAGTATGCTTTCTACGTCTTCGCCCACATACCCAGCTTCTGTAAACACCGTAGCATCTACAATGGCAAAAGGCACCTGCAACAACCGTGCTATTGATTTAGCCAGCAGTGTTTTACCTGTACCTGTTTCACCCACCATAATGATATTGGATTTTTCAATCTCCACATCATCAGCAGTAGGGTGCATCAGTCTTTTGTAGTGGTTGTATATAGCTACGGACATTACCTTTTTAGCAGAGTCCTGCCCTATTACATACTGGTCCAGGAAATCCTTAATTTCTTTGGGCTTATATATTTTATGTTTTTTCAGGGTGTCGCGGTTGTCTTTGGCAGGCTTGCCATCTCCTACCGTTTCCTGCAACAGGTGGTGCGCATTTTCCGTACACGCATCACATATATTTCCTTTTATACCTGTAAAGAGAATATTTACTTCACTTTCCAGCCTGTCGCAGAACGAACACCTTTTTTCACCTTGTCTTGACATCAATAATATATTAGTCTGCAAAAATACGAAGAAACTTGTAAGTGGTGAATAATACTGCCGCATGGGCATAAAGTCTTTTGTGTAATTTGCATGGACATGCCTGCTGCTCAATTATATACATCCAATCGTACGTCGGGATATGCTGATGTGATATTGCCCCTTAACATGCCGGGCATGCTCACATATGGCATACCGGTAGATATGCAGGAACAAATACAAGTGGGTATGCGCGTAGAGGTAGCGCTGGGCAGAAATAAATTATACTCAGGCATAGTAGGCCGCTTGCACGGCGACAAACCCGACACATACCAGGTAAAACCCATACGCGCTCTATTGGATGAGGAGCAGGTGGTGAATGAAACTCAACTGAAATTCTGGAAATGGATAGCTGACTATTATATTGCCGCACCCGGCGAAGTAATGCAGGCTGCCTTACCGGCGCACCTGAAGTTGACAGGCGAAACAAGGGTACAATGGATGCCTGCGAATGAAGATGTGGTGCACGAGTGGAGTGACAAAGCCTTTGCCGCCGCTGATGAACTGGAACGGAGGAAGGAACTAAAACTAAGCGAACTCCGGACGATTACAGGAATCCGAAATTTTGCCGAAGTACTGAATGAACTGCTTGAAAACGAAACCATCATCATTCACGATGAACTGGAAACAGCCTACAGGCCTAAAAAGGAAAAACTAGTACGGCTGAACCCCATATATAAAGAAGAGGCACAATTGCACAAGCTGTTTGACGACCTGCAACGCGCACCCAAGCAACTGAGCCTGCTGATGGCGTATATAGAACTGTCAGTAAAATATGGCGCTGTAAAACAGGATGCACTTTTAGAACGTGCATCGGCTACCGCAGCACAGGTGAAGGCTTTAACCGATAAAGACATTTTCTACATCGAAGAAGTGTCCGTTGACAGGATAGCCTCAGCTAATATGGCCACTATTAACGACGTGGTGCTTACCCCTGCTCAGCAAAAAGCATATGACAAACTTGAAGCAGCCCTAGGGGAGAAAGATGTGGTGCTGCTACAGGGAGTAACAGGCAGTGGCAAAACCATGCTCTACATCAAAAAACTGAAAGAGTGCATAGAGCAAGGCAGGCAGGCGGTGTTGTTGCTGCCCGAAATAGCATTGACCACTCAATTAGTCAGCAGGTTATATGCCTACTTCGGCAACGATTTAGGCGTATACCATTCACGCTTCAGCAACAACGAGCGGGTAGAGATATGGGAAAAAACAAGGCTAGGGAAATATAAAATTATCGCCGGCCCCCGTTCTGCATTATGGCTGCCTTATAACGATTTAGGCTTAGTCATTGCAGATGAGGAACATGATATCTCCTACAAACAAAAAGACCCTTCCCCCCGCTTTCATGCGCGCGATGCAGCCATATACCTGGCTTCGTTGTATAACACTAAAACTATTCTCGGCTCAGCTACACCATCGGTAGAAAGCCTATATAATGCCCGGCAGGAAAAATATGGTTTCGTCCATCTTGCAGAGCGATATCTGGGTGTACAGATGCCTGCTATCGAAACCATCAATGCAAAATCGCTGGATGCCATGCGCAAGCAGGGTGTCAATATGATTACACCCGAACTCTATAATGCCATCAGCGAAACCCTGGCAAAAAGCAAACAGGTGGTATTGTTTCAGAACAGGAGGGGGTATGCACCCTTCCAGGTTTGCACCATGTGCGGCTGGGTACCGCACTGCAAAAACTGTGCTGTATCGCTCACCTATCACAAGAGTACTGACAAACTGCATTGCCACTATTGCGGCCTGCGGGCAGCCGTAGTGCATGTTTGCCCGTCCTGCGGCAGCAACAGGTTACAAAGCAAAACATTCGGCACCGAGAAAATAGAAGAAGAGATTTCGCAATTGTTTCCGCAGGCAAAAGTGGCGCGTATGGACGTGGACAGCATGCGCAGCAAAACAAGTTTTTCAGAACTGTTTGACAAACTGGAGAAGAGAAAAATTGACATACTGGTAGGTACGCAGATGGTTGTTAAAGGGCTGGACTTCGCTCCCATCGAACTGGTGGGTATACTGAGTGCAGACAGCCTGCTCAACTTCCCCGATTTTCGGGTAAATGAAAGGGCCTTTCAACTGATGGAGCAGGTAAGCGGGCGTGCCGGGCGTACTAATGGCAAAGGCAAAGTACTGATACAGGCGTACAATATGGCTCATCCTGTTTTGCAATGGGTAAGGGAGCATGATGTAAATGCTTTTTACGAACACGAAATAAAATACAGGCAGCAGTTTGCCTATCCGCCATTTACACGTTTTATCAAAATTACTTTCAAACACAGCGAAGAGCCTAAGGNNGTAGCCGCCGCAGGGCAAATGGCGCAGGCGCTGCAACAGATAACCGGCATTGGTGTACAGGGACCGGTACAGGCATTGATACCAAGGGTACGCAACTTGTATGTACAGGAAGTATGGATAAAATGCCCGCGCAGCAGCTCGGTATTAAAGGAAACAAAATCATTCGTCCGTACTCAAAAAGACGTTATCACAGCTGCCAAAGGCATGAGTGGCGTGCAGGTACACTTCGATGTAGACCCTATGTAATAAAAAATGCCCCGCTGTCTGCAGGGCATCAATATCTCGTTACTACTTTTATGTCAAATCCAGGAACCTGTTCAGGATGTTGTTGCCATCCGTCATATTCAATGGCTCATCAAATGCCTGTGTAGCGGCATCAGCTGTTATATCATAACCATTGATACCGACCACATCAATATTCAACTGTATCGTATTGCCTTCACCCGCATATGCCCTTTGAGCAGCCGTTTTTGTTGTGTCTGAATTGGTACCTGTTATCCATGGCTTAATGCTCTCTTTTATCAGGTCTTTTCTCAGAAAACGTACAAACGTGGCATGACGTGCTTTCACAGTCTGTATTTTCATCAGTGTTCCCAGCGTTATCTTATCTGACAACACCTGGAAAGTTTGCCCTTTGTATATGCGTTCACCGCCATCAGTCAGTACCTGCAATAGTATCAGCAGGTCTTTCGTATTAACCAATGCACCGGTAAACGGTCCTCCGCCAAATCCTCTGTTACCACTCAGGTCTATCTTATCATCAGCTATATTTGCAGCAGTACCTCCCAGCTCTGATATCAGTTGGTTGAGTGCGCTGATATGTGCTTGTGTATGCGCTGCCATTTGCTCAAAATGAGTTTTATATTCAGCCGGCACAAGATTCTCTACTAACATTGCTTCAGCGTATAGTTTGCGGGAGATGCGCTCCAATTTCAGCAAGTAGTTCAATATGTTTACAATAGTTTCCTTGCTTTGTCCATAACTTTTATTTGCAAACAAACCGGCAGCGGCAAAAGGCACTGCAGCCATAGCAAGTTTGGTACCCAGGCCTTTAAGCATATCGCGCCTTGGAGCAGATTGTTCAAATTTATCTGCATTGCCTGAAGCCAGCTCTTCTAATATATTATTGAAGTTCATTTCTCTTTTTTTACTTGTTAGGTAAGTTATTGCCTGAAACCTTAGTGGACAGGAACTTATTTATTGTAGTCACGGTGTTAGAAGGTAATGACCCTTGCTCTAAACCTGCAACATCTACAGGCCCGAAGAAATTACCTGCACTCCTCAGGTTGCTGATTGTGGCAGCCTGCCTCGCTTCAAGTGATGGNNCCCGCCACAAACAAACGACCGGCTTCATTCAGCGTTGCTACACTCAGGTTTTCTATCAACTCTGCATAATCCATTACGCTGCTTCTCGATGAAAAAGTAACTTCACTGAAATCTGTTGCGACAACAGTACCTTTTCCCGCCAGGTAGTTCCTCAACAATTCCCTGTGTGCAATTTCATGGTTCAGTATTTCCTTAAAGTAGGCTTCCTCCTCCAATGTAATACCGGTATATTTATTTTGCAGTAACTGCGTGTAGAAGGCCGCTTCTACCTGTTGCACTACAAACATCAGGTTCAAAAGGCCCTCATCGTTTGTACCCAGGTCTGTGGCGCCATCAGTAGCCACAACGTTTTCTTCTTTTTTGCACGATGCGATAAACAACCCCGCACTTGCAATACCTGCATAACCTAAAAACTTTCTGCGGGAAACTCCTGAGCTCTGCGGCGCTTCTTCCTGCATAGTATTTTTTACTTCTTTCATAATTAACTATTAATTAGCTGTTTTGCTTTACCGTGAACGCAATTGACCACTCCTGGAAGCAAATTCACTCCCAATATACAAAAAGCAGTAAGTAAATCTAATATATGAAATCTGCTTTTCATAGTATTTGTACTCTGAATAATTAATACACGCTGTATTTTTTGTTTTACGATATGAAATCAGCCAAAACGGATGATACCATCTTGAATATGAATACACTATGGATGGCCGGGTTTAATTATTGCAGCAGAGAAAAATAAAAGGCTCGCGCAGTTTTTCGTTTACATACTGCCTCATCTTGCGCGATGAAGGCTTGATTACTTTGTAGCGCTGCAGGTCTATGATTTCTGCAGCTTGCAGGTAAGTGCGGTTGATAAGCATATGGCGCATGTAACGTGACAGAAAATACGCAGAGGGTTTATCTGAAGCCAGCACCTCCCTGTAATGCATCCATACCTTGTCATTATAGCCCCACATAACACATGCTTTTTATCAATGGTATCTTTTAGGCTGGTTATATACTTTGTTCAGGTTGCCGCCGCAGCCGCAACCTTTGCTGCTGGTAGCACAACCTTCGAAGACAAAAGCCGTCGCTATTATTAATAACACTATAATCGTCGTTTTGTTGTTTTTAATCATATCCTTCTGGCTACATTTGTAAAGTTAAGGATTTGAACTTATCGAACGACCGCTGAACATATTGGTAGCCCCGCTCGACTGGGGGCTGGGACATACCACAAGGTGCGTGCCGCTGATAAAACACCTTTTGCAGGCAGGCCATCGTGTGATTTTTGCCGGTAACGAAAGCCAGCAGGCCTATATATCGGGTACTTTCCCGGGTATTACCACTATACAGCTCGATGGCTACAATGTAAACTATTCCCGCTATGGCAGTGCATTTATGCTGGCAATTGCAAAGCAGGTTCCCACCATACTCAGAACAATACGCGAAGAGCACAATTGGCTTAATGAGNNAACCCACTCTGTTGATGCAGTTATTTCTGACAACAGGTACGGGTTGTATCATAGCGATATTCCATGCGTTATCATGACACACCAGCTCAGCCCTATCAGCGGTATGGGTAGCATGGCTGATAAAATGGTACGCAAGCTCCACTATCGCATGCTGGAGCGTTTCAACCGCTGCTGGATAGTGGATATACCAAATACTCCATGTTTGGCAGGAAAATTATCACACCCGTCAGTACTGCCCCACAATGCCGAATACATAGGGCTCCTATCGCAGGCAGAACAGAAGAATGCATCGGGTAGTAAACACCTGCTCGTATTATTATCAGGTCCTGAATCGCAGCGCACGCTATTAGCCGACAAATTATGGGAGCAGGTAAAAAAACATAAAGGCAAGGTAGTATTTGTGGAAGGTACTGAAAATGTAGCCGTGAGAGAAGATGTACCGGGACACATTACTTACCATAGGAGGATAACAGGCGAAACATTAACCCAAGCCATTTCGGCAGCGGATATGGTTATTTGCCGCAGTGGTTATTCCACCATTATGGACCTGGTAAAACTGAACAAAAAAGCCATACTGATACCCACACCCGGGCAAACGGAACAGGAGTACCTGGCTAGAGAATTATATCGGCAAAAACTCTTTATTAGCAGGCAACAAGCTACATTCAACCTGGATGAAGCGCTGGAAGAAGCTGAGCGTTTCACATTTAGCCATATTGAGGTTGACAACGCTTATATTGTGTTCCTTCCTGTTGTTGATAAATGGCTGCATCATATTGCGTCGCGGCGTTAGTACCTTTGCATACCAATGAATAATAAAACCAAGGCGCACCTGGCATTACTGGGTGTCAACATTTTTTACGGGGCTGGCTTTACCATCGCCAAGATGCTGATGCCCCGCCTGATACAGCCATTGGGTTTTATCCTCATCAGGGTAAGTATAGTATGCCTGCTGTTCTGGCTCAGTTACTTCCTGGGTAAGAAATACCGCAAACGCATACGCAAAAAAGACTGGCTCACATTGGTACTAGGCGGCCTGTTCGGCGTTGCAGCCAACCAGATGTTGTTTTTCATGGGGCTGAATAATACCATGCCAATACACGCGTCACTCATTATGATGAGCACACCTATTATCATCACTATTTTATCATTGTTTATACTGCGTGAAAGATTGCGGTGGGATAAAGCCCTTGGATTGCTATTAGGGATAGCCGGCGCATCGCTGCTGATGAGTGCCGGCAACGAGATAACGGGCAGAGGCGTGAATACGGCCTGGGGAGATTTCCTGGTTTTCCTCAATGCCGCCAGCTACGCCATATATTTAGTCATTATAAAAAAGGTAATGACCCGGTACCGGCCTATAATAGTCATACGCTGGGTGTTCTTCTTCGGTTTCCTGTTTGTGCTGCCCTTTGGCTGGCAGGAGTTCACCATAATACAATGGAACCTGTTTGGCTGGGGAGACTGGCTGGCACTGGCATTTGTAGTGCTCTGCATCACCTTCCTGGCATACCTATGGAATATTTATGCTGTAAAACACCTCACACCATCCATAGCAGGTGCCTATATATACCTGCAGCCCTTTTTGGCAGGGGTCATATCTGTAATATTTACTGCTGAAACGGTGACATGGGTAAAAATTGCCGCAACAATATTGATATTCACCGGGGTGTATTTTGTTAACTTCGGTATTAGAAAGAAAAGACTGACCAATGAGCAAGAAACATAAAGGACGGGCTGACGGTTTGGTGTATTCTANNCAACCAGGACTATTATAACGACTTTGACGAAGAACAATCGACGGAAACCCTGCCCAAAAACCAGCAGAAACTGCGTGTAAAACTGGACAGCAAACAGCGTGCCGGCAAGGTAGTGACACTGGTAGAGGGCTTTGCAGGTACTGAGGATGACCTGAAAGACCTGGGCAAGGATATAAAGACAAAATGCGGCACCGGTGGCAGCGTAAAAGATGGCCTGATAATCATACAGGGAGACTATAAAGAAAAAATTATAGGTTGGCTGCGCGACTGGGGTTACACATTAACCAAATGATAAGCTATTTTTGCACCCATCATGCTACAGGATATAATAGAAACAGGCAAAAAAGACACCCGTTCGGGCTTTGGTGACGGTATTTTAGAAGCAGCGCGCAAGAATCCTAACATTGTTGCGCTGACCGCCGACCTAGCCGGCTCACTCAAGCTCAACGGCTTCATGAAAGAGTTCCCTGAGCGTTATATCCAGGTAGGTATAGCAGAGGCTAATATGATGGGTGTAGCGGCAGGCCTTACCATAGGCGGCAAAATCCCTTTTACCACTACGTTTGCCAACTTTTCTACATCCCGCGTGTACGACCAGGTACGCCAGTCGATAGCATATAGCGGCAAGAATGTAAAAATATGCGCATCGCACGCAGGCCTTACNNGGCCCTGTGTACCTGCGTTTCGGCCGCCCGGCATGGCCTATCTTTACTAAAGAAGACCAAGATTTTGAAATAGGCAAAGCACAGGTACTGGCAGAAGGTACTGACGTGACTATAATAGCCTGCGGCCACCTTGTATGGACAGCTGTAGAAGCTGCTAAAGAACTGGCTGAAAAAGGCATTTCCGTTGAGCTTATCAACATGCACACCATCAAGCCGCTGGATGAGGCAGCAATACTTAAATCGGTAGCTAAAACAGGCTGTGTGGTAACAGC
>DINJ01000010.1 GCA_002423665.1 Bacteroidetes bacterium UBA5543
ATCGATAGACTGCCCCACCAGCAATTTTTACACAAAAGCTTACCTGCGCCACCTGTTTGTAGCCAATGAGCTGCTGGGGCTGCAGATAGCCAGTGTACACAACCTGGCATTTTACCTGCATTTGGTAAAGCAGGCGCGCAACCATATTTTACAGGGCGATTTCAACAGCTGGAAAAAAGAAATGATACCTGTATTGAAGCAAAGGCTGTAAACAAAGGATGAAGAAGTTTGATCTCTATATCATAAAAAAGTTCCTGGGTACGTTTTTCTACGCTATCATGATACTGGCTGTAATAGCCTGCGTGATAGACTACTCTGAGAAGGCAGAGGAGTTTGTAAAAAAGAACGTGCCTACGGAAGATATACTGGAGTACTTCAGCAATTTCGTTCCGCACATCACGGCACTGCTGTTCCCATTGTTCATCTTTATCGCTACTATATTCTTCACATCGAAGCTGGCATACAAATCGGAGATAATAGCGATACTGGCATCGGGCGTATCATTTCAACGCCTGCTGAGGCCTTACCTGATAGCGGGCGGATTCCTTTGCCTGATATCGTTGATAGCCAACCACTACATAGTACCTGCCGCCAACCAGAAGAGAATAGCTTTTGAGGATAAGTATATACACTATACAGCCCAGTCGTCGGACAAGAACGTACACCTGCGGCTGAGCGAAAACCTGTATGTATTTATACAGAACTACGATTACGCCTCTAATTTCGGCTACCGTTTTACCGCAGAGACAATAGAAGGCACGCACATAAAAGAAAAGCTGATGGCCGACAGGGTGAGCTACGACTCTGTAAACAAGACATGGAAACTGTATGGCGTAAAAATACGCACCAACGACAGCCTGAATGAAAGCTTTGAACAAAAGGCCGAGATGGAAAAGAAATTCCCCTTTACCCCGCACGACCTGGATGAAGACGAAGCCATAAAAGACGCGCTTACCACACCTGAACTGAATAAATACATAGCCCGCGAAAAACTAAGGGGCAGGGAGACACTCAACTTCTTTTATGTAGAAAAATACAGGCGTACGGCACAACCATTTGCCGGGCTGATATTGACCGTGATAGGCGCCAGTATTGCCAGCCGAAAAGTAAGGGGCGGANNGGAAGCGGGCTGCACCTGGCTGTGGGCATCATCATCTCTGCTATGTACATCATGGCTATGCAGCTGACCAACACTTTTGCCACCAAAGCAGGACTTGACCCGTTGCTGGCTGTATGGATACCCAATATTATCTTCAGCGCACTGGCAGGCTACCTTTTTTACAGGCAAGTAAAATAGTTTTAATATAAATTTTATTTCAGGCTTTTATAACTTTACCAAGAGTCACCTAATAGAGGAAAATTGGCCAATAACAGCTACATAAAATTTACGAGTATATTATTTGTTATATATATAGCATCACTGCTTTTTTGCGGGGCGTTCTTTTACAACCGCATCAAGGTGCTGGACAAAGCTTTTGACAGTGTGACACAGAGCGTGCGTATCAAACAGAAACTGCGGCAGGTGGAAGCGGAAATAAGTACATGTGAATCCGCACAAAGGGGATTCCTCCTGACAGGAGATTCAGTTTTCCTGGAACATTTCAATGAGGCCATCAAACATTCGAGACAGGCGACTGACAGTATATCTCTACTGACAGCCGCCAATCCTGATCAATCGGCACATGCAGATGAATTACAGCAACTGGTAGACATACGCATCAGTCTGTTGAAGAAAACCATGGAAACAGATGGCTTCAGGGATGCAGACGCCGCTATAAAAAGGACATTCCTGCTAAACGGCAAAAAAATAATGGATAGTCTGCTGGACCTGAACGATAAAATGCTGACGGCGGAAAATGAATTGCTGGAAGACCGTAAAAAGTTCAGGGATGAGGCCCGGGAACTGACGCCTAAATATGTATTAGGCATATTGCTGTTCTCCGTACTGATAGTGAGTGGCTGTTACTATGCCCTGCTGAGGTTCCACCGCAAAAAGATGGCGTATTAGGCACTAAGCGCTATCCCCTCATAGTACATTTTAATCTCTTCAAATATCTGTTCCAATTCCTGCACTTCAAGGGCCGTAACCAGNNGTGCGAAATTCTTTGATATTAGGCAGCCCCTTCAGGTAATTGGCGTAATGGCGGCGCATCTCCAACAGGCCCAGCTTTTCACCTTTCCATTGTACCGAGCCATGCAGGTGGGTACGGCAGGCATCGAGTCGCTCTTCTAATGTTGGAGGTGGCAATATTTCGCCCGTTGCTACATAGTGTTTTATCTCCCTGAATATCCAGGGATAACCAATAGCAGCACGGCCAATCATAATACCGTCCACGCCATACCTGTTCTTGTATTCCAGCGCTTTTTGCGGACTGTCAATATCCCCGTTGCCGAAGATGGGTATCTGTACGCGGCTATTTTCTTTCACTTTGGCAATCAGTGTCCAGTCGGCCTCGCCTTTGTACATCTGCACCCGGGTGCGCCCGTGTATAGATAAAGCCTGCACGCCAATATCCTGCAGGCGCAGGGCTACTTCTTCAATATTTTTAGAACTATCATCCCAACCGAGGCGGGTTTTTACTGTTACGGGCAGGCTGGTAGATTTGATGACAGCCTGTGTGAGGCGCACCATCAGGTCTATATCCTTAAGTACTGCCGCACCCGCACCTTTACATACCACTTTCTTTACCGGGCAGCCGAAGTTAATATCTACCAGGTCGGGGTTGGTAGTGTCCACAATACCCGCAGCCATAGCCATAGCCTCCTCATCCCCGCCGAATATCTGTATACCTATGGGGCGTTCCTCTTCGAATATGTCCAGCTTCTGGCGGCTTTTGATAGCATCACGTATCAAACNNNACCTTCCGATGATATGAATTCGGTAAACATCAGGTCAGCACCGTGCTGCTTGCATACAGCACGGAAAGGCGGGTCGCTGACATCCTCCATAGGCGCCAGCAACAAAGGGAAGTCCCCCAGCTCTATTTTTCCGATACGTACCATATGCGGCGCAAAGTTACTATATTCTTTTCTTTACAATTTTTTTAACAATAACTTTGTCCCTTGAANNGCGATATAGGCACATCTCCACTCTATGTAATGAATGCCATTTGCAATGGCAAAGTGATTAACGAGATGCTGATACTCGGCGGCTTGTCTTGCGTGATATGGACGCTGACACTACAGACCACAGTGAAATATGTGTTGCTGACACTTAGAGCGGATAATAAGGGCGAGGGAGGTACTTTCGCCTTGTTTGCACAGGTGCGGCGGCATGGCAAATGGACGGTGATACCGGCTATGATAGGCGGCGCTACACTACTGGCCGACGGTATGATTACACCACCCATCTCCGTAACATCAGCCGTAGAAGGATTGCAGGCTATACCCGGCATGGGGCATGTGACTGAAAAGACCATCATCACTATTGTTATTATCATTCTATCCGGCTTGTTCTTTTTTCAGCAATTCGGCACGGCATATATAGGTAAGTTCTTCGGGCCTGTGATGATGATTTGGTTCCTTATGCTGGCCACATTCGGGTTAATAAACATTGCAGGGCATTTTGAAATACTGAAGGCTTTTAACCCGTACTATGCTATTGAGTTGCTTACCGCTTATCCTAAAGGTTTCTGGATATTAGGAGCGGTGTTCCTGTGTACTACGGGCGCCGAGGCTTTGTACTCCGACCTGGGCCACTGCGGCAAAAGCAACATACGTATATCCTGGATATTTGTAAAAACAGCGCTGATAGCTAACTACCTGGGGCAAGGCGCATGGCTGTTGAACAATCACGCAGGTGTAAAATGGTCGTCCACCAAGGCGAACCCTTTCTTCGACCTCATGCCTGAATCTTTTGTGATTGTCGGCATATTAATAGCCACGATGGCTGCTATCATAGCCAGCCAGGCCATGATATCAGGCTCTTTCACGCTCATCAGCGAGGCGGTGAAACTGAACGTATGGCCGAAGATGAAAATCAACTACCCATCAATAGAACGCGGGCAGTGCTTCATACCGGGTATAAACATGCTGCTTTTTGTGGGCTGTATCACTATTGTGCTGATGTTCCGCAAATCATCAAACATGGAAGCGGCATACGGGCTTGCTATAGCCATATGTATGACCATGACCTCCATACTATTTGCCTATTACCTCTTCATCAAGCGTGTGGCCATGATATGGATTGCCACTTATGCTATCGTCTTCCTGACTATTGAAACATCATTCCTGGTAGCTAACCTGGAAAAATTCCCTCATGGCGGTTATTTCGCTATGTTGATTGGCGGTATCCTGTTCACTGTGATGTACTCATGGTTTAAAGCCAGGAAAATCAAAAACAGGTACGTGGAGTTTGTACGCCTGGACGAATATGTGCCCGACCTGCAGGACCTGAGCAATGATAAATCGATAGCCAAATATTCTACCCACCTGGTATACCTGACCAGCGCCAACAACCCGCGCGAGATAGAACATAAAGTGATGTACTCTATACTGCAACGCAAACCCAAGCGTGCGGATATATACTGGTTTGTGCACGTAGATGTACTGGACGATCCTTACACCACAGAATATGTTGTTCAAACTATCGTGCCAAACGAAATTATACGTGTGGAGTTCAGACTGGGTTTCCGTATAGACCATAAGGTACACCTGATGTTCCGCAAGGTAGTGGAAGAGATGATGGCCAATAAGGAAATCAACGTNNGGATGTACAACTGAAAAGGCTGGAAGACGAGAATATTCTTTATAAATAAGTCACGGCATATAACTATATGCCCAGGCCTATCATTTCGTGCTGGTTGGGTATTACTACATCGTGGTATCCTTTTCGCAGCAGGCGGTTCCTGAATTTTTCCTGCACATCATATTCGCCATGTACCAGGAATAATTTCTGCACTTGTGAGGGGTCCTGGCAGGCCAGCCACTGCGTCAGGTCTTCGTAGTCAGCGTGGGCACTCATGGAGTCGATGATACCGATGTTGGCGCGCACATTGTATTGCGTGCCAAATATGCCTACGCTTTGCGGGTTCTTTTTCAGCTTGCCACCCAGGGAGTTGGGTTCGCAGTAGCCTACCATGAGTATGGTGTTGCGTGCGTCACCTATGTTGTTGGCTATATGGTGTTTTACCCTGCCGGCCTCGGCCATTCCTGATGCCGATATAATGACACAAGGTTCGTTTACAAAATTCAGTTTCTTAGAGTCTTCTACATCCTCAATAAAATGCAGGCCCTTGAACAGGAATACATCGCTATCCCTTTTCAGGGTATCCTGTACATGGTCGTTAAAACATTCCGGATGCGTCTTGATGGCATTGGTAATTTTGATAGACAGCGGGCTGTCCACGTAATAATTCAATGCAGGCAGCCTGCGTTCCAATTCGAGGCGATTGAGCATATACAACAGCTCCTGCGTACGGCCCAGGCTGAAAGCCGGGATAATAAGCTTGCCTTTATTTTTCAGGCAGGTTTCCTGTATATAGTGCAGCAGGTCTTCTGCCGCAGGCGCTATCAGGTCGTGCAGTTTATCGCCATAGGTCGACTCCATGATGATAAAATCTGCCTGGGGGAAATTATCCGGCGAGCGCAGCAATACATCCCTGTACCTGCCGATGTCTCCACTGAAAGTGAGCCTTACCTCTTTATCATGCTCGCGCAGTTTCAGGTTCACGCTCGCACTGCCCAGTATATGTCCGCAATCCTTGTACAGCAGTTCTACGCCGTCATCTATTTTAAAAGGGGTATCGTAATCTACGGTTTCTATCAGTGGCAGTACCTCACGCACATCGGCCTCAGTATATAGTGGTTCTATATGCTCCCTGCCCTGCTCATCGCGGCGTTTGTTGATATGACGTGNNAGTCCAGCAGCAACAGCTCCATAAGCGTGCGTGTAGGCGTAGTACAATATATCTTACCATTGTAACCATCCTTTACCAGCTTGGGCAGCAGGCCTATATGGTCTATATGCGCATGAGATATAATGACATGGTCTATCTCCGAAGGCTCAAAACCCCATTTTGAGTTCAATTCTAGTGTTTCCTTGCCCATACCCTGGAACATACCGCAGTCCAGCAATATCTTCTTTTGGGGGTTGTTGATATGCACTAAATGTTTGGAACCTGTAACTGTACGCGCTGCGCCGTGGAAGGAGATTTTCATGGTACTAAGATAAGGTTAATAAGTTAATTGGGTAAAAGGTTAATAGGGGTTTTAGTTGTGAGTCGTAAGTCATGAGTCTTCTCAGTTGTAAGTAGTAAGTAATGAGAGGTATGTTTTAGTAAAAACCCAGCTGAAATTGTTAACTATTGATTTGACAGGTGTAACTACCGGGAATATCGTGTGTTTATAATGCATTGAAAACAAATCTATTAGAACAGGTTTGTTAACTCTTGTTAACTGATGGGGCATACTTGCCTGAGTTAACAATTTATAAAAAAACCGCCTTGCCGGCGGTTGGGGTGTCATTATTCCTGGCTTTGCAATATGCATATCATGCTGTTTTTTTCAATAACAAATATACTCATTAAATTCAATTAAAACAAATAAAATTTTGGTGGATGGTGACAACACAGACTACCTACCGAATTCTGATTGGTATGGTCACAAAACCGACCAAATGGGAAACAAGGCATGAACAGACGGCAATATTATACATGAACATAACGTTAGTGCAAAAAGCAACGACATGAAAAGATCTGCAATTATTGCCTTACTGTGTGCAGGTGCGTGGACAACAACCGCAGGCGAAAACCCTGGGCAAGCAAAAGAACATTCCTATTATCATAGCATCAAGCTGTACGCAACAGGCAGGTTCAACCCTTACAGCGATGTATATATCAGGAATCGTGAAAATTATGCGATTCAAACCTCAGTGTCGGACTATATACAACCATCGATGGCAGTGACATTCAGAAATAAGAGCCATAACTACCATGAAGTGGAACTGAGCAGGATAAGCGTACGCAGTACATCCGTTAATCAGGCTATACAAACATCACAGACAAGCTTGCCACAGGGTTATATGCTCAACACAATGAATATCGCTATGCGTTATGAATTCATCATGCCGTTTATTAAGCATAAACAAGGTTTATTCGTTCCTGCTGTGGGTGTGGCTGTTATGCCTTACTATTCACGATATTCATTGAGACCCTATAGTACTGCCGACATACCGGTTACCAGCGCTACCCTTGCTGTCCAGACGTTTATTGTTNNACGCGAACATCCCTGTTTGCATCACGGACATTGGGACCAAACGTAATAACATTCAGGACCCTACATTACCTGTAAACGCAAAGCGGTACTCCATTGCCGATGTGCAACTGCTTCCGGGCATATATACAGCCAGGCTGGGATGTGGCATAAGGCTGTAGCACTATATAATTATAGATCAGCATTTATCATAAGGTAAAGCAGCCGTCAATTGCGAACATATTATATACGATAACGTGTATTTCTATAAGCTAATGATTAATTTAGCGGCTGAAATCCACTTTCTGCAAAATGAAACTATTAGAGAATAAGACAGCCTTGATAACAGGTGCTAGCCGTGGTATAGGCGAGGCAATAGCCATAAAGTTTGCTGAGCATGGCGCTAATATCGCCTTTACGTACCTCTCATCGGCCGAGCGGGCACAGGCGCTGGAAGAAAAACTGGCCGGCATGGGCGTAAAGGCCAAAGGCTATAAAAGCGATGCAGCCGACTATGCCTCCGCTGAGCAACTGACCAATGATGTGCTGAAGGAGTTCGGCAATATTGATATATGCGTTAACAACGCCGGTATATCGCGCGATAACCTGTTGCTGCGCCTTACCCAGGAGCAGTGGGACGAGGTAATGAGCGCTAACCTGAAATCGGTGTACAACCTGACCAAACAGGTGATACGCCCCATGATGAAGGCCCGCTCAGGCAGCATCATCAATATGAGCAGCGTGGTGGGCGTGAGCGGCAATCCGGGGCAGAGCAGCTATGCGGCATCCAAGGCGGGTGTTATTGGCTTTACCAAATCGATAGCACTGGAGCTGGGCAGCCGCAACATACGCTGCAACGCCATAGCGCCAGGTTTTATAGAAACGGACATGACAGGCTACCTGAAAGACGGCGGCGCAGAAACATGGTTCAGCAAAATACCTATGGCACGCTTTGGCAAGGTAGATGAGGTGGCCAATGTGGCCCTGTTCTTGGCATCGGACATGAGCAGCTATGTGACCGGGCAGGTAGTAGGCATATGCGGCGGGTTGGACACATAACAACAATCCTGCATCTGATAGCTTATGAAGATATAAAGACCTAATTTTGCCAACAATAAAGAACGTGTAAATGCAAAAAATACATGCTGCCATCACGGCAGTGGGAGGATATGTTCCGGACTATGTACTGACCAACAAAGAGTTGGAAACCATAGTAGATACTACGGACGAGTGGATACAGACGAGAACGGGCATACTGGAAAGGCGTATACTGAAAGGCGAGGGCAAAGGATCGAGCGATATAGCTGTGGAAGCGGCAAAAGACATGCTGCGCAAACGCGGTATAGGCGCTGAAGAACTGGACCTGGTCATCTGCGCCACTACTACGCCGGATATGCAGTTCCCTGCTACATCCAACATCATAGCGGACAAGATAGGAGCCGTAAACGCTTTTGGTTATGATATTAACGCAGCCTGCAGCGGATTCCTGTTCGCACTCACTACGGGTTCGCAATTCATAGAAACAGGCAAGTACAAAAAGGTAATGGTAATAGGTGTAGACAAAATGAGCTCTATACTGAATTACGAAGACCGCACTACCTGCATCATATTCGGCGATGGTGGCGGAGCGGTATTGCTGGAACCTAATACAGAGGGTTATGGCATTATTGATTCGAAACTGCACACTGACGGCTCGGGCCGCGCATTCCTGCACCAAAAGGCGGGTGGCTCGGTAAAACCCGCTACTGTTGAAACTGTAATGAATAAAGAACACTTTGTATACCAGGAAGGTAAGACAGTGTTTAAATTCGCGGTGAAGAACATGGCGGATGTGGCAGCCGAAATAATGGAGAAAAACAATCTTAGTGCACAAGATATTGCCTGGCTGGTTCCGCACCAGGCCAACATGCGAATTATTGAAGCCACGGCCAGGCGGATGAAAATCGCCAAAGACAAGGTGATGATCAACATTCAGCATTACGGGAACACCACAGCCGCTACCATTCCCCTGTGTTTGTTTGATTACGAAAAACAACTCAAAAAAGGCGACAACGTGGTACTGGCAGCTTTTGGCGCCGGTTTTACCTGGGGCAGCTGCTACCTGAAATGGGCTTACGATCCTCAATAATTAAGTAACCGCAGTTTTTGCTCCCCGCTTTTAAACAATTTTGAAACTGGTTTGTAATTTCTGATTGTTCCGCTTTTCATGCGTTTTATTTATTGGTACAAGCTTTATTTTATTGTATCTTC
>DINJ01000043.1 GCA_002423665.1 Bacteroidetes bacterium UBA5543
ACTTTGAAATTTATTGATATCCCATCTTGGGATTTCAGCTGGCAGGGCTTCTATCTCTTCCGCAAAATGATGAAGGTGCCACAGGGCACTACCCTGTATTCCGAAGCATTTTATGACAATACCTCCAACAATCCTTTCAACCCCAGCAACCCGCTACAGTTGGTAACAGCGGGTGAAGCTACTACGGATGAAATGATGTTGACTTTCTTCATCTGGTCCGACTATCAGCCGGGCGACGAAAACAAGTTCATCGACACATCTACCCCGGTAGCAGTTAACATTAAATCGCAGCCCGCATACGCAGCTCAGGAGCTGTTCGCTCCGTATCCCAATCCGGCCGGTAATAGTGTTTACATCAAGTACTATTTACAATCTGCTANNGATGTATTTGCTGCAAATGCGTACATCCGGCAAAGTGTTGACACAAAAACTATACATTCAACACTAATGAATACTACCAACTTTTAAAATGGCAATAGCAACGGGATTCCGTTGCTATTGTCAATTAACCAAAACACTACAAATCTGTAAGCCGGATTCTGTGACCTCCTATGGTCAGGAGGCGGCTATCATTTATCTGGGCTGCCTCTCGCAAAGCAGCTCAATCTGCCAACCCACCGGTATCGGGCGGGTAGCCCTCAATCACCGGCCTATTTGGCATTTCAGCGCGCAAGGTTTACCCCACTATGGTGTTGCCACCCTAATGCGTAGGCTCTTACCCTACGTTTTCACCCTTACCACGCCAAGGCATGGCGGTTATTTTCTGTGGCACTCTCTGTATCCCGCTTGCGCGGAACCCCACCCGTTAGGTGGTGCGCTACCCTTCGCTGTCCGGACTTTCCTCCAGCTGCAAAACAGCAGGCGATAGCCCAATTCATAGTAATACAAAATTAACGAAAAATAACGCAGATATAATGTTAAAGAATTTCACCAAAGATAAAATGACAATGAGCTGTGCCATCATTCGGCCCATACTCAGAATATGCTTTGCTGCACGGTAAATCCCGCGTGTTTTGCTTCATGCTCCAGCAACCACTTTTTAGCTTTCAGCCCACCGGCATAACCTGTCAGACTGCCGTCGCTGCCTACTACCCTGTGGCAGGGAACGACAATTGCCAGGCAGTTTTCTCCATTGGCGCGTGCAACAGCCCTAATGGCCTTTTCGTCGCCCAGCACCTTAGTTTGCTGCATATAGCTACGGGTACTGCCATATGGTATGGTATGCAGTGCTTCCCACACTTTCTGTTGAAATTCCGTACCTGTCAGTTGCAACGGCAAATCAAATCTATGCCTGCTACCTTGAAAATACTCATTTGCCTGTTGCTGCAATTGCTCGATGTGCGGATGTTCCCCCTCTGAAAAATCATCCTGCAGAAAGCTACTGATGCGCTTCATGATGGTAGGCATCATTTTCCTGTATTCAAAGTCGAACAGGCAAATACCCTTGTCAGTAGCGCCTGTTATCATTTTACCCAATGGTGTAGTTATATGTTTGGTGATAATCATAATCCTTCCAGTTCTTGCTCAATAATACGGCTTATCTGTTCAGCACGGTTGTACACCATCATATGTCCGCCGTCCTCTATCCAGTGGTCAGCATGGACATTTTCCGGGAAAATCATTTTGTCCTTTCTGCCATGAATATGCGCCACAGGTTGCAGATAGGTTTCATTCTGCCACAATGCTATGGCACGCATAGCCCATTTCATAAATTTACCGTCTGAGTCTTTTAATATGGCGCTAAGCAAGGCCTCGTCTTCATCCGTCTCTGCACCAAATTTATCCATCAATACCGCATTAGGCATTTTGTACACAAATGCGGGGAGTAGTTTNNTCACTGCGGGTCTTCGCACTTGATATAAGAACCAGCTTCTTTACCGGCCTCATTTTGCATATCTCCACCCCTATCATACCACCCAGCGAAACCCCCATTATCACCGGGTTGTCCTCTTTAATCAGGGCAGCTACTTTTTGTGCATAGCAGGGCAATTCATCGTATTCGTCATGCTCCGGCCAGGGTATATGAATTAACTTTCTGCCATTCAGCTTTATCCCGGCGTATATGCGCTCATCTGCCCCCAATCCGCTCAGGCAATATACTTTTCCCATGTAGTATAAAGATAAGGCAAACACTGCAACCACTTTTTAAATTACTGTTTATACTTGTAACTTGCAGTATAATCAGCAATATGAAAACAGGTAGTATAATACAAGCTTGTACCTTGGTTAGCATACTCAGCATGGCAGCCTGCGGAGGTTGCGATGATAAAAAAGTGAATGAAACACCTCCACCTGTTGCCGACACCATATCGCTCAACGGCGACAACGAAGTATACGCTGCCTGGGACGACATTTACAGCGCAGAAGATCCCGCTTTTTCTATTGACAGCTTTGTAAAGAACGATACAATCCGAAACGAATTATTTACCTCTGATTTCACACCTTCAGATTCATTCTTTCAACAGTTTGGCAAGCTATTAGTCTACAATGCAGATTCTTCAATATTCATTGATGCATACAGCACATCATGGTTGATGGAAAAAGGTAAGGGTGGCATATTATACGCACGCGAGGCAGAAGTAGACCAGGAGGTAACGATAGTAAATACTAAGACCAACAAACGGACACGCCTGCTGTTTTGCGGGCCTGCTTGCCAGTTTCAAAAGGCATTTTGGTATAACGATGAAATAGTGGGCGTGATGGGTATGATAGCAGAGTACGCAGATGAGTATTATACCCCTACTATTTGGTTTGTAAATATTAATAACGGGGTAACAATACCCTATCATTACCACTCAGCCGTGAGCCTGGTGAACGCCCGTGACTATATGAAGCACCACATGGAAAGCAGGGGAATAAAAATGAATTACTAAACCGTTTCTGTGGTAGCGAAATAGCTTTGGAACCTGCTGGACAACTGTGCATCAACAGTTTTGCGGGCAACCTCAATCATATTTTTGAATGCAAGCGCGTGCGCCACACCATGGCCTATGATTACAGTGTCATTGATACCCAGTATAGGCGTACCACCATATATTTCGTGGTTAAACGTTTCCAGGAAATCATCCTTTACGCCTCGTTGTGTTATCAACAGGTCATAGATAGACTCTGTCATTTTAAGCACCACGTTACCTACAAACCCCTCACAAACAATAACGTCAGCTTTCGGAGTGAATATATCACGGCCTTCGATATTACCCACAAAATTGATGTCTTTGTGCTCTTTCAGCATAGGGTATGCAGCCTGGGCCAGTATATTACCTTTGCCTTCTTCCTCACCTATGTTCAGCAGGCCAACCTTAGGGTTATCCAACCCTACTACGTGTTGCATATACATAGAACCCAACAGCGCAAACTGCACCAGGTTTTCAGGTTTGCAGTCAGCGTTAATGCCCACATCTAACAGCAGGTTGAAATTACCGTCGGTTTGCGGTACAGGGGAAGCAATTGTAGGGCGTTGCACACCGGGCACATTCTTTACTGTATACATAGCACCCACCATCATAGCGCCTGTATTGCCCGCACTTATGAATGCATCTGCTTTTTTAGCCTGCAACAGGCCAAAGCCTATGGCAATGCTGGATTGCTGCTTTTCTTTCAGCGCTTTGGTGGGATGTTCACTCATCCCTATCACCTGTTGCGCTTCTATAAACGGGTACCTGCCGGCATACGGCTGCAATGCTGTGGCCAGTTCGGCGGCAGCATCTGCGGTACCTATCAGCAATAAGTGTACATGACTGTCCTTGTTCTCGTCAAGGAACAGCTGTACACCTTTTATAGCTTCGGAGGGAGCGTAGTCGCCACCCATTATATCAAACGCTATTTTCATCAAATAGGCTTAACGCTTTATTGGTNNTTACCTTCAACCCAATGAGCACGGTGACGCAGGTGAGATTCACCGGTTGTCTTGTCAATACTCCAGGTTTCAGCAGTTGCCTTATAATGTGTACGGCGTTTAGCACTACGTTGTTGTGAGTGGCGTCGTTTTGGATTAGGCATATTATTTAATGTTTATTTCTGTTTACGTTTATTTTCTTCTTTTAATGCTTCCAGGCCCTTCCATATATCGTTCCTGGGTGCGTTTTCGTCGGGTGCAGCTAGTTTATTCAGCAGCTTCAGGGTTTCGGGGTTGCAGCCTTCCGTTCCGTCGGCTTTGTCCGGGTGAACCCTTTGCAAAGGTATGCTCAACATCAGGAATTCATATACCCACGTGCGAAAATCTATTACAGTTTCGCTGCGGGGTATGAATACTACGTCCGCATCATCATCCACCGTTTCTGCATCCTCCCCGCCCGATAACTTTATCAGCAGGTCAAATTCGTCCCACAGCCTCAGTTTAAACGGCTCACCACACCTGTCGCAAGGTACGGTAATACTGCCGTCTATATCAAAGTGGCATAAAAAGAAATTGTTCTTTTTATCAAACTTCAATGTTACCTGGGCGTCCAGGTCGGTAAAATCCCTTTCTGCATCTTCAGGAGTAAAGAACTTGTCATCCAGGTAATATTCGAATGTGCTCACCCCTNNTATTTCAAATTCGCGGTGGTGTTTCATCTCTTCAAATCTTGTGCATAGCTTCTATCAGTTGCCCGATTTCTACTATGCGTAATTACCTGTTTTACTTACCGATAACTTCTTTCCCCAGTGTTACACTTGTCAAAAAACTTCAACGGGGTGCAAAGGTAACCAATTCTTATCAATTATAGCAATTTATTTCGTTTCAATAAGAAGGCGTGTAATACCTGCTCCACAGGCTTGCGCAGGTCTACCGGCACATAGTCTATATGGTACTGGTGGCACCTGTTTTCAACCATTCTGCGGTAAGCTGCCATACTTTCTACATATTGTTCCTTCACCTGCTGCGGTTGCAGCCTCACTTTCTCGCCTGTTTCCATATCTACAAATTCCATTGGCCGGTTGTCAAACTCAAAATCCAGCTCTTTATCGCCCTCTATCGTATGGAATAATATCACCTCGTGTTTATTGAACTTCAGGTGCTGCAGTGCCGAAAACAGCTCTTCTGTTTGTTCGGTATCGTCCATCATATCGCTGAATACTATCACCAGCGAGCGCTTATGCATATGTTCTGCTATGGCATGCAGGGCATTTGCTGCATTTGTACCAACATGATTATCAGGCTGCTTAAGTGTATTTTCAAGCTTATGCACCAGCATACGGTAATGACTGGGCGCCGAACGTGCGTCAGACAGGTATCGCACTTCATTGTCAAACAACGCCAGGGCCGACGCGTCCAACTGCCTTTTTAACAAGTGCAGTAGTCCCGCGGCTGCTACACAGCTAAATTCCAACTTATTCAGTTTATTATTCCCATCCTTGGGGAAATACATGGACGAAGAGGTATCAATAGCAATACAGCAGCGCAGGTTGGTTTCCTCCTCGTAGCGTTTTATGAACATTTTATCCGTTCGGCCATACACCCGCCAGTCAATATGTCGCAACGGGTCACCGCTGTTGTACAGCCTGTGCTCCGCAAACTCTACTGAAAAGCCGTGAAAAGGGCTTTTATGCAGGCCTATTATAAAACCTTCCACTACCTGTTTCGCCAGCAATTCCAGGTTGTCCAGTTGCGCTCTTTCTATCAGCATTGTTTAGTCCTAGCGTGTAAAGCTTTAAAGTTAACTTATTCGTACAACTTCATAATGATAATCTACTGCGTTTTAACATCCTCTTGCAGGCAGTCTGAGTACAAAACAAAACCTACCCTACTTTATATGCTGGATCCACGAAGTGCTCTACCCTATAACTCACAATTGATACTTCGCCATATTCGAGTCGGTAAACGGGAAAAAATCAAGTACGTCATATTCCCACACATTAGTAGGGAAGATAACCACAAGGTTAGCGGTCTTTTCGCCTATGTTTTTGAATGCGTGCGGCACCATCGGCGGAATGTTGATGATATATGGTGCTTCTATAGTAAACATAGTATCGCCCAGTGCATACAGTATTTTACCCTCCAGCAATACATGCGATTCTTCGCCCTGGTGCGTATGCATAGGCGGCGCACCACCCGGAAAGGTCTCTGTTATACCGATTACAAGGTTNNCCATTGTTCTGTCCTTCCATCACATGCACATACTCGCCCGGGCCGGGATTGATAACCGGTAAATCATCCAGCTTGGCTGCATAATCTTTCCAGTATTTCATCTCGCGGGTTTCGTAGCCTACGGGTACGGTCCTGCGCTCCAGCACTTTGTGCGAGTGGTGTTGTTTATGCAGGTATTGGATAATGGAATCAGGAACGGTTTTCACCTCGTCCACTAATCCTTCTATGGAAAATGTTTCTTTGGAATGGTCGTGCGTATGCGGGTGTTCATGCACATGTGCTGTTTCGTTTTTGTTTTGACATGCCGACAGGTAGCTGACAACAGTAAAGGCAAGTATGACAAGCAAGTGCTTTTTTGTGTACATAATCATGGAGTTTATATTAATAAAAATCTAAAGTAATTAGATTGTATTATATATCATAGCTCTATTATGTATGATTTGTGATTTATGATTTGAAATTAATCATACCCTCTCCCCGGTGTTTGCGAGAAGAGAGCGCAGCGAACGACGAAGCAATCTGTGCTATTGATGATTTGTCATTTATGATTGATGATTGTGTACTATATATAAGAAAAAATCACAGCCAATCAATTAATCACACAAATCATAGTTAAAAACCTACTCCTACTCCTTCACCATCCGTCCTGCCACCACGCCATTCACTCTTATTACATATACACACGGCACAAGAGCACTAACATCCATTG
>DINJ01000024.1 GCA_002423665.1 Bacteroidetes bacterium UBA5543
TAAGCCTTTCAGGGAAAATACACCCAACAAATTATTGCCCGATGACCCTGAGCCGCCGAAGACGGGCACTATCCCCCTTGCGTTGGAAGAACTGAAGGGCGAAATAGAACATTTCTTTGAAGTCTTCGCCCGTCATCCTGATAAAAAGATTACCAATCCTTTCTTTGGTGTACTCCACTATGAGCAGTGGGTGAAGCTACTCTACAAGCACGCCTGGCACCACTTAAGGCAGTTCGGGGTGGAGTCTTAAACTATGATTAGGTTGATTAATTGATGGGCTATGATTTGTGGAGATATTGTATAATGGGTTATTTACTTTTTACAGTTTTCATAAGCCTCTTGAACTCCAGGCTCTTAGAACCGAAGTTGATTAGTAAGCCGACCCCTAATCCATAGGCTTCCAGGTAATTAATAGCTTGTGCAAGGTGTACATCTTGCAATGATATTACTCCTTTTATTTCCACCATTACCCGTTCTGCTACAAAGAAATCGACCCGTCTCTGGCCGATAAGAACACCTTTGTAGTGTATATCCATTTCATGTTCCCGTGAAAAAGCCAGTCCTTGCAATTCCATCTCAATTTGCAGTGCCCGCTGGTAAATAGCCTCCTGGAAACCGTTGCCCATTTGACGGTGAACCTCCATACAGCAGCCAATAATCTTTCCGGTCAACTCACTTTCGGGGTAATGGTCATTGATCATTTGACGATATTAATCAAAAAAGAATATTGAAACACAATCACTCAATGAAATACAACAAAAATCATAGCTCATCAATTAATCAGATAAATCATGGTTAAAAACTATACACCAGCTTCCCCTGCCAAAGCTGTCCGTTCGATTTATCGTTGATACGGTAATAGTACATACCTGCATTGGGTAATTGTCCGATGGATACTTTAGCAGTGTTACTGAATGAAACCTGCCTTATGGTTTGTCCCATTGTATTGTAAATAGTCAACTCACCGCTTTGTAGTGTATAAGGCAATGAGATAACTGATGTTGCATTGGCAGGGTGGGGGAAGATAGCAATAGGTTGTTGTAAGTCGGGGATATCGTTTACTGAAACGTTTTGCGAAAATACATAACAGGTATCTGTGTTGTCGAAATTTGTATGGCCAACTTGTATCGTTTTATTGAATTTAGGTTTCCTTCCATTATTGTAAAAGCAATTAAGCCAATATCCTCCTCTCTCAGCTCTGTATGGAAGCCATGGCAGATTAAGCCCTTCTGTACATCCAATATTTTCTATTACACTGTAGTACTTGCTAGGGGTTCCATGTATAACCTCAATAATTTCGAAATAGAAGACTTTATACCAAAATGAGTCTATCTGTACACTGTCAATATATTGTACAAAGTGATGTTCTTTTGTGTAAGGATAGTATAATGTGTCGCCAGCTTCAAGCGAAAAATCATATACTATCATTTCGCCACTATTCGTGATTCTTACTACTGTCTTTGTTACGGTATCCTCTCTTACAAATCCAAGCCCGGGTAAACGATAATATACAATGTTATTTATCATAGTGTCATAAGTAATCTGCACTTTAGTCATACCAAATTTATGTTCATCACTAAAGCGCTCATACCACACATTGCTCGTATCCGTAAACCGTATCTTCTGCCCATCCACACCCATGCCAGACAATAAAATGAGAAAAAGTAGAAATAGCTGTTTCATAGGCTGTGGCTTGTATATATAAAATTAGGNNTTTGTAAATGCGGTTTGGGTTGTTTGTTCCGCATTTGAAATTCAGCCTCAGTTGCATTTGTGTACAAAAACACTACTTCCTGCCCCGGCTGCAACGAGTAATTTAATGATGCGCCCAGCGAGTCATAATTAGTTTCGTATATCAGCCTGTTGGCATCTTTTATCTTGCCCCATTTCTCTTTGCGGGGGTGGATAGTAGTATAGTATACAAATGCCGGCACGGAGCTATGATATAGGAATACCCTATTGCCGGGTACATTTCTATCCTGTGCAAAATACATGCCCTCTGTCAGTTCCTCATACTTAAAGGGTTCTTCAGAAAGGTAAGCGATATTGCAGCCTGCGGCATACAATCCTGTAGCTATTACAATACCCTTTAACCATGACGATTTCAGGTAAGTGTACTGTGCGAAACCATAGCCAATAATCAACATTAGTACAGGAATGATAAATAGTGACACCCGCGCCATCATAGAGAACTGGTTGAGTGCAGCGGCAGCACATAATGCCAGCACAGGAATGATGAGCAGTGTAGACTTTGCTGTTGCTTTACGTACCAGCATTATGGTACCTATAACCAGGAAAGCAGTATTAATATTATGCGCGTAAGGATAATAACCCTCAAAGCGTATCATCAGTTCGCTGAACACCCGCCAGTTATGTTCCCATTCGCCTTTTGTAGATGGGGTTGCAAACAGGAAATCGTACTGATGAAAATTCTGTAAATAATCAGAATTAGCCTGCTCCTGTAACATCATAATATAATATAGTAAAAACTGGAGCACCCATACCAGGCTGACAATGGCAGGCAGTATGATTAGTTTGTACTGTTTTGTTTGAAGCAACTGCCATCCGTAATAGCAGCCTACGCCTGCCAACATAAATACTGATGGCATAGATGACCAGATGGCTATAGTGCCAATTATAATCCATAATACCACAAACCGCAACCTGTGAATGGTGCTAATGGATATATTCAATGCCAGCCATACCNNCAGTGATATGAATACATCGGGCATATACTGTTTCAACTCTGTGGAGTAGCGTATCAACATGGGGCTGAATGCCAGCAGGCTGAGGGGATACCACATAGCTTGTGTAGGTATGTATTTCTTCAACAGCAGATACATCAGCCACAATGACGCAAGCCCGCAAAGTAGGGGATATAACTTCAGCGCAGGTTCGCCCATGCCCAGGAGTAAGGTAGAGAATTTGGTTATCCATAAGAATATGGGCGGCGCATATTGTTCATAGTTCAGGGGGCTGAGCAGCGCTATAAAACCGCGCTCATATATATTACGGGCCACGTTGGCCTCGTCTATTATCAGGTCGCGGTTTTGCAGGTACACATACAGCCTCAGCGCCGCGCCTGCTATCATCAGGGCGAAAACAAGGAAATGCATGAGCCTGCCAGTCTTGCTATGAGTAGCCTGGTGCATATGTGAATATAGTCAAGTGGGGTTATTTCCTTGCAAAAATTATAAATTGCAGCCTGTCTGCATAATCAGTGGGCGTTATTTTTAATAAGAATAAAAACTAATTCGATAATATGGCTATCAGGCAATTAAGAAATTATGCTGAAGGAAAGTGGGTAACAGCCAAAACAGAAGGTGAGGTACTGCACAATGCGATAACGGGTGATGTGATATATACAGCCAGCAGCGATGGGCTGGATTTTGGTGGCATGATGCGCTACGCCCGCAAGGTAGGTGGCCCGGCGCTGCGCAAACTCACTTTTCATGAGCGTGGCAGGATGCTGAAAGCACTGGCTTTCCACCTGATGGAGAAGAAAGAATATTTCTACGAAATAAGCGCATATACAGGCGCTACCCGTGCCGACTCATGGGTAGATATTGAGGGTGGTATCGGGAATCTGTTTGCTAACGCCAGCCTGCGTCGCCAGTTTCCTGACGAACGTTTTTATGTAGATGGCGAAGCAGCTAAGTTGTCTAAAAACGGCACGTTCATCGGTCACCACATCATGGTGCCGAAAGAGGGAGTTGCTATTCACATCAACGCATTCAACTTCCCTGTATGGGGTATGCNNTATGCTGGAAAAGATAGCTGTAAACCTGCTGGCAGGTGTGCCTGCTATCGTTAAACCAGCTACGCTCACTTCTTTCCTGACAGAAGCTGTGTTTGAAGAAATCATAAAATCAGGTATTCTACCCGAGGGTTCGCTGCAACTGATTTGCGGTAGTGCCCGTGGTATATTGGATACAATAGAAACAGGTGATGTAGTAACCTTTACAGGTAGTGCCTCTACAGGACAAAAATTGAAATCGCACCCGCGCATAGTGTCCGAGGCTGTTCCTTTCAATCTGGAGGCTGATTCGCTGAACAGTTGTGTATTGGGTATAGATGTACAACCCGGTTCACCCGAGTTTGATATTTACATAAAAGAAGTGGTGCGCGAGATAACTACCAAGGCGGGACAAAAATGTACCGCAGTGCGCCGCATTATCGTTCCTGCCGACAGGGTAGAGGACGTGCAGATAGCTTTGGGCAAAAGGCTGGCAACATCTACCATAGGTGACCCTAAAGTAGAGGGTGTACGCATGGGTTCGCTGGCGGGTATGGCACAGCGTGAAGAAGTAAAAGAAAGGATACAGGAACTGGCACGAACGCAGACGATCGTCATCGGTGATTTGGAAAAATTTGAGGTAGTAGGTGCTGATAAAAATAAAGGTGCGTTCATACCGCCTGTTGTATTTTACAACGACGATCCTTTTAATAAAACAGAGTGCCATAATATAGAAGCGTTCGGCCCCGTGTCTNNGTGCATGGAGGCCCCGGCCGTGCGGGCGGTGGCGAAGAGATGGGTGGTAAGCGTGGGGTGTTGCACTATATGCAGCGTACAGCCATACAGGGTTCGCCCACTACTATTTCACGCATTACCAATGTGTACCAGCAGGGTGGTAAGCAAAACGAAACAGAAGTACACCTGTTCCGCAAACATTTTGAAGACCTTGAAGTTGGAGATACACTTATTACGGCTAAGCATACAGTTACAGAAACGGACATCACCAACTTTGCCAATGTAAGTGGTGATAATTTTTACGCGCACATGGACGCTACCTCGCTGGAGGGTACCATATTCGAAGGGCGTGTAGCACACGGCTACTTCGTGTTATCTAAGGCGGCAGGTTTGTTTGTAGATGCAAAGAAAGGGCCCGTGTTGCTGAACTATGGTATTGATGAATGTCGCTTTACTAAACCTGTGTACCCCGGCATGACTATTGGTGTAAAACTGNNTATAGCCAAAGGTATAGTGCGCTGGCTGGTAGATGTATACGATGAAACAGGAGAAACAGTAGCTATTGCTACCATACTCACCATGGTGAAGAAAAGGAACCAGGAATAATAACAGAAAAACAAAGATTATGTCAGATACACAAGGATACGTAAATATAGAGGTTGCCGACAGCATAGGCACTATCGAGTTCTTTCACCCTGCCAGCAATTCATTGCCGGGTGCTATACTCAATAAGCTGGCCGATACTATTACTGAAGCCGGTAAAAATGATGATATAAAAGTGATTGTGCTGAGGAGTGCGGGTGACCGGGCATTTTGCGCAGGCGCTTCCTTTGATGAACTCATTGCTATCAATGATGCCGAGGGTGGTCTGAAATTCTTCAGCGGTTTTGCCAAAGTGATTAATGCTATGCGCAAATGCCCTAAGTTCATCATAGGGCGTATACATGGCAAGGCTGTGGGTGGTGGTGTAGGCCTGGCTGCTTCGGTAGATTATGCTATGGCTACTGAGCATGCTTATGTAAAGCTCAGCGAACTGGCTGTAGGTATAGGGCCNNGACGATGCTATAAAAGTGCTGGCAGATAAACTGGCGCAAAGCAGCCCGGAAGCAATGGCAGAACTGAAGCAAGTGTATTGGCAGGGCACAGAGCATTGGGATACTTTGCTGACAGACCGTGCAGCCATAAGCGGCAGGCTGGTACTCAGCGATTTTACGCGCAATGCCATCAATAAGTTTAAAGCGAAAGCTTAGTATTATTTAGCTGCGGCTATTAATACTTTTTCATACTCATCTACTATACGCGGCCAGTTGTACTGGTCGCGTATTTTTCTAAGGTTATTTTCCAGCATATTATTGTGCCTAGCCTTTGCCGTTACTTCTCTTATTACTTTTATCAGTTGTTCTGCATCTGCAAAGTAAAATGCGTCATCGCCCAGCACCGCCCTGTTAAACAGGTTGTCGTGCGCAGCTATCAGGCTGTTGCTACCCATAGCTTCCAGCAGCGATGGATTGGTGCCACCAACAGAATGTCCGTGGAAATATAAATGAGAAAAATACCGCAGATTGTTGATAACCGTTATGTCGTATATGCCACCCAGGAAACGTATGCCGGGTTTATGTCCGTACGTTTCTACCAGGTATTTACCGAATGCGTTTTCTGTTTTGCCCACCACCAGCAAAGGCCNNGGCTCCATCCGCGCCATTAGCATGTTGTAGTCAAAGTGTTGTACATCATACTTTTCCAGCAGTGGTTCATATGGTTCTTCAAATACATCGGCGCCATAGGCTATAAAGTGCGAGGGCTTGTTGTATTCTTCTTTCAGATACTTTTCAATTCCAAGAGAGTCTGCAATCAGCACGTCGGCATTTAGTGCCGCCCATCGTTCGGCACGCTTCAAAAACTTCTGCACCTTAGCGCTGTATTTGCTGCGTTTCCATTCCAGCCCGTCCATATTCACTACATTCTTGCAGTTGTCCGGCCATAGCTTGTACCATATACTGTTGCTGGTATAGCCCAGTTGCAGCAATACGTGAAATTTACGTTTACGAGCATCCCTGATACAGTTCAGGTCGTAGATAAACTGGCCTGCTGTGCCTATTTTCTTTTCGGGGTCGTAGCAATGTATGATGTTGACACCGTTCCAGGTGTCCTCCTGGTATTCATGGTCGTGAGAGTTGTACACCCATACATTATGTCCTTTTTTAGCCAGCCCGGCAGCGAGGTATTCTGCGCATTGCTCAAAACCGCCGTACCTGTTGGGTATGCCGCGTGTACCTAATATGCCTATTCTCAGTCCGCTCATAGATTAATATTGCAAAGGACGTTTAAACTTTTAATACTTGTTGATATGCTGCCAGTGTTTCTTCGGCAGCACGTTCCCAGGTGTACTCATTCAATATCCGTTTGCGGAATGCCTCGTCATAAGGAGTATTAAAAGCCTCGTCAATGGCTGCCTTTATTGATTCAGGGCTGTCGGGGTTGCAATACCATGCATCATCTTTAAAATAGTCGCGCGTATCGCCCAGGTCAGTCACCACTATGTTACAGCCCATCACCGCTGCTTCCAGCGATGAGAGTCCGGTGGTTTCAAAATAGCTGGGCAGCACATGCACACGTGCGTTGCTGTAAGCTGTAAACAGTTCCTCATCACCCAGGTGTCCCTCTATATGAATATTGGGCCCTGCTTCTGTCTTGCACTGTTCAAAGTATGCCATGGCATTGGGCGAAGGCTTGCCATGAATATACAATTGGTATTGGCTGCCGTTCAGCGCCCTGATGAGGTTCAGTTGGTTTTTACGCGCCTCTATCCGTCCCATACACAGTATGGCATTTTTATATTTTTCGCTTACAGGATATTGTTTGCCCGCACAGTCGGTATTGATGCCATTGGGCACTACCCTGTATGGGCGCGCGATATTATATTTCCTTTCAAACCTGCGGTATTCGCTTTGTGAGTTGGGTAATAGCATTGCCGCATTGCCTGCTACATATTTTATTGCCGCCTTATGCCCCATACGCAGGTAATCCTTACTCACTATCTTTTCGCCGTTTTNNTTTACCGCACGTGCTATGGCCTTTATATATTCCAGCCTGTCATCGCTGAACACCATTTTCAGTATTCTTTGTGCTATGCCTATTTGCTGCTTTACGGTACCATATTCTACAAATATGGTAGAAACCACGTAAGGCTTGCCGGATAGTTTGATATGCTTGATTACATCTGCCGGACGAATGATATTGAAGAAGTGTAGCAGGTCATATTTAGTGTAGTCAATTTGCTCATAGCATAGGTATACATCCACATCCACACCCAGCTTGCGCAGATTGTGTGCTGTCAAGTCCAGCTGTTTGGTATCACCACCGGGAGAAGTGTACAAGGTAGCCCTTGATATAAAAGCAACTTTCATTTGTGGAGCAAAAGTATTAATTCCTATCCTGTTTTTTCTGCAGGTTATAAATAGCGGTTATTGCTTTCTCCGGGAAAAATGAAAGGATATACAGCAGGTAGGGTTCTGGTTTGCCGGGCAATATGCGTATAGCCTGCAACAAGTTTTTACGTGCTTTGGCAGGCTGATAGCTATTCCAGAGAAATTTTTTGCCTATCATGCTGTAATATGCAGCTTCTTTATACTTCCCGAAGTCCTGTGTTAGTAATATCTCTTTCAGCCTTTTAGCATCCTCATCGGTAATATATCCCCTGTTTATAGAATCATATTTTATTTTCTTAAAATCAGGGCCACGCCATTTTTCGTCAATTGTCACCGAAGCCGGGTTGAATCTATGTTTTATGAGTTTGTCTTTAAGGTTACATACTTTACCAGCATCGAAGAACCTTGTCCAGAACAGATGGTCTTCGAAGTGGATAGCCCCTTTGGGATACCCACCAAGCTTTATAGCAACATCACGACGATACATAATAGCGGGATGGTCAAAAGGGCAGGTGGTTAATATGGCTTTTTGCAACTCTTCGTGGCTGTATGCACCGGGTTGCCATTCAAAAAGATATTCGCCGTCCTTATCTATATAATCTGTAGCGCTACCTACAAGTACATAATCCGGGTGCGATTGCATAAAATCAAATTGCACTTTCAGCCTGTTGGGATAGCATATGTCATCTGCATCGAAACGAGCAATCAAATCGGCTGTTGAAAGCTCAAGCCCTTTATTGAGAGCGCCTATTACCCCCGCATTGGGCTGTGTATGTAGCTTGATACGCTTATCTGCATAGCCTTTTATAATGTTTTCTGTATCATCGGTAGAGCCATCGTTAATAATGAGCAGTTCAAAATCCGTAAAAGTCTGATTTAAAACACTGTCTATTGCTTCTTTAATATATTCGGCTGCATTGTAAGCAGGCATCAATACGGTTATGGCCGGAGTTTTGTTTTCCATCAGGGTCAATTATCGTTTTCTAAGTCAATTAACAACAGCCATTCGAAAAATGGCATTACACACATCGTGTCGAATATATAACTCAGGTGAGCAAACGGGAGTAGTATTACGAACAACCATAAACCATATGATAGTTTGTGTATCTGCTTTAAAAAATAACCAACATAGAAAAAGAGGAACATTAGGGCGCCAAGAATACCATATTCGCCGAATATCTGGTTGTAAAAACTATCGGGGAAGTTGGCGGTAGAATAGTATTCTTTGTCGCTTTTGATGCGTTCTTCTATTAATAGTACATGGTTTTCTTTGTATTCAGGAGATGCGAACCGCGGCAATACATTCATGAATAATCTGCTGGAGTCATATCCGGCCATTTTCTGTGCAATATGTGATGAAAAACGGGTAGTGCCTGCACCGAAAAATAAATGTATCGGTGAACTTTTTAAATACTGCATAGTTTCCAGCACTGCCAGGGTTTTGCCCTGCAATTTCAGTACGTAGGTCTTTGTCATATTGCGCATGATAGTGATGCGCGATGCTTTGTCAGATGTCTCAGATTGTTTGGTTGCTATTGCGAATGATACCTTGTCCTTTTCTTTGTTTTTCAGAACGTGATATTCCGATGCTGTCATGGTAAAAGCTTCAGGGTAAGGCTTTTGGTCCGATATCATGCCTTTGTAGTTGTTTTTGCCTTCTACCTCTATCGAAAATATTTTGTTTTTAACTTTTGCGACGAAATAGTCTGCATTGTCCGGAGATACTGTAACGTATAAAAAGATAATCAGGGATATATAGGCAGGGATATAGAGTGCGAAATTACTTGGAGGGGCAATTTTTTTCAGCCATGGCAGTTTATCCTTTGTTAATGCGTATAATGTACCTGTAGCAAACAGCCCTAATAAAACACTGGTAAATACAATGGTGCCAAAGTTGCTGAATACGAGAATGACGCATATACTGGCGAGCATAGCATGAAACCAGTTTCGCTTAAATAGGAAATATATCGCCAGAAAGCCGCTTACTGTCACATTGTACAGCGAATTTTCCATGAATGTGCCAAAAACATTATCACCCGTCGACATCCCATAAGGGAATGGAAGGTCCACATAGGGGTTTAGTTGCCCGGTTATAAACATGATGCGTATCAGCTGCCCGATACAAAACAAAAAATGGAGCACTATGAAGAGCTTCAACGTTTTATGTGCTGTGCCTGCCCCATAGCGCTCTATACTTAGTTTTATTTGATGGAAACTCAGGAAAGAAAATACCCATAACATGTTCCCGGCAATGAAAGCTACTGTGTATTCAGTAGAAAAGTCTCGTATGAACAACAGGTAATTAATAATGCCGAGCAATAACAATAAAGGTATAAATAAAGGGACCCGCCCTTTGGTGATTCCAAATCTGAAATTAGGACGGGCAATATATACAAATATTAGCCCCAATATTTTGACGGAAAACATTGCCTGATTGGTAAACAACAATAAGAACAACAGTAGTACCCAGTCTATATTTTTTTGTTTGTTTTCCAATGTGTGAATTACAATTTCTTTGTTCTGTTGATTATTGATTGGTAGTATGTAATATTCTTTTTTGCAACTACTGATATTTCAAATTCATTGATAATCCGTGCTCTGCCTGCTGTGGCTATATTCCGGCAAATATCCTGATTTTGATATAAGTAACATACATTTTCAGCAATATCGTTGACGTCCAGCGGGTCTGCAAGTAGTCCGTCTTTTCCGTGCGTGATCAACTCCGGGCCGGACGACCTTGATGTATAAACAACTGCTGTACCACATACCATAGCCTCCATAGGTGCCAGTGCAAAACTTTCTGTCAGCGATGGGAAAACGGCTATTGTTGAACTTTTCAAGACATCCAGTAATGTTTGCCGCCCTACATGCCCCATGAATTCAACGTTTTTATGATATTGTGGCTCAATGAGGGCGGTCACTCTGTTTACAGGTCCTTTCCCTAAAATAATCAAATGGGCGTCAGGGTGGCGGGAATTGATAATGTTCCAGGCCCANNTTTATACCGTTGTATACTACATCAATATGCCCATTATATTCTCCAAAGTCTAAAGCCTTTTTTGCCCTGTATTTACTTACTGCACATACGGCATCTGCCTGGTTCAGTATCTTTCTTTCTGTAATAGCTACATAGTCCGGCACCAGCAAGCCGTTGTTCCTGTCTATATAGGTCATAGAACCATGTAGTTTTACCACTACAGGCGATGGTAGCTTAGGAAATGGAACCACACCTTTACAAAAACGGATGTAGTCATTGTAATCCGGCATTTCTATGATTTCGATATCGTGTTTTACAACAAGTGCCTCTATGAATTTACCGTATTTACGCAGGCTATGGTTGATATCCCATTGAAAAATACGCGTTTGGTGCAGTAATTTATACATTGCCCTTACAGGTAACCAATCTTGCCTGGTAAATGCGCCTGATGACAATTTTCGCCTGAACCTGTAAACCTTCACCCCGTTATCTTCAAACTCATCTTCTCCACCATACCCCCAGTCATAAAAACCGACTACTATTACATTATGACCTTGTCTGGCCAACTCCCTGGCCAGTATTTGAACAACTGTTCCTATACCACCATGACGGCCGGGAGGGTATTCATCGCATAGATACAGGATATTCATTTTCTTATCAGTGCCATTAAGGTTAGTAAATTTTGTTTGCGAATAGTACGCGTTGCAAAACCCGCCACAGCCTACACAAGTACAGCAGTTGACACTTTTATGGCAACATGCATTTCAAACCCGGATGCGAGGAAGTATATAATCCCGGCAATTAACAGGAATATTAATAGCGGTTTTACCCTTATGCTTATTATGTAATCTTTAACCAGTTTATAATAAAGTGAGACCTGTATCAAGGTAGTTAACAGATAAGCTATTGCAGCCCCTTTACCACTATAAAATGGTATCAACGCAAGGTTTAGAACTATGTTTGAAGAAGCTGTTATGATAGTTATGGTTGTTATTTTCTTGTATTTCCTGGCAGAGAACGATAATGTCCATAAAAGGTTGATGAAGAAATGTAAAGGAATACAGGCCGATAGTATTACAAACTCTACTTCATTTTTACTGCCGTACTTGTCGGCAAAGTTGGGGATACTGTCTAAAGCAGGCGCCCATATTATGCTGAAAACAAGTGGTATGAGTACGGCTATAAAGGCTTCAACTCTGAATATATCATTAACAATGTCTTTCTTTTCATCGGATAAATGGGTGTCTTTGGCCAATATATTAGCAAATATATTGAGTATTACCGGTGCTATAATGACTATTGGTAACCGTGCAAGTTCATATGCCCGGTATGCAAAGCTATATGCTCCGGTTGATGCGTATGACACACCTATGATACCCAGTAATATCCAGTCTATTCTGGACAATGTAGTGTCGAAAACCGCTGAAAGATATTGAGGTGTAGCTTCCTTTATCAGCTTTTTATAGGCTTGTATTTTGAACCGGAAAGAAAAATCCGTTTTTGCCAGGATGTATATCAGCAGAAAAATAAATTCAAACAACGAAGCGCAAATGAAAATTACTGCAACAATATTTACCGTTAAGAGGCCCCTGCCAACCAACCAGAATGCAACGGCTATCTTCAGAATATTGCTGATAATAGCTATAACACCATAAGGTGTGAAAATATGCTTGGCATTCAAAAACTGTTTAAACGGAACTATAAGCAATATCACAGATTGTGCAACATAAAATAAGGGAAGATAACTGATCGCCTCATCAGACCCCGAATAGTTGTCGGCAAATATGCTAACTATCGTAATGCTTATTAACGAGCCTATAAAAACATGAAATAAAAAGGCTGCAGCCGCCCAATTTGATGAGGAAGAGGCTGCTATTCTTCTTACTACAACCTGCTCCAGCCCGAAACCTATAATAGTGGTGATAAACATGGACAGCGCATTTGCCCAACTTATAATGCCGAATTCCTCATCAGATAGATAATATGCAACTATCCCCAGGAAAATGACACCCAATACTTGCACCGAAACAGCCTGAAGTCCCGATGAAAATAATGACTTTATGAGTTTGCCCTTCACCAAATTATGTTTGCGCTAAACCTGCGAAATTAATATTAATTTCTGCTACTTTTGTCTCATGTTAAAGGTAGCCTGGCTGCAGCATTTGCAATACATTTTGCTCTACTTGCTGGTATTTGCTATCCCTTTCCCTTTTATATATGCAAATATTGCATTGGTGATATTTGTCCTGGCGTGGATTGTACAGGTAGATTTTTCACTTCTATTGAAGANNTATTGGGCTTACTTGTTATATTTTTCTCTGTTCGCAGTCAGTTATTTTTATAGTGATAATAAGGCTCAGTCTGCATTCGATACACAATCAAAAGTCTTTCTATTGGTAATGCCACTTGTTTTTGGAGCTGGTATTAATATATCTTCCAGGCAACTTGAGAATATTTTCCTGGCATTTATAGCGGGACTAGTAAGTATTGCCGGGCTAAGTACATTCCGCGCTTATACCATATGGCAGGACACAGCAGATTTGAATATTTTCTTTTATCATAATATAGTTGGTTGGCTCAATGCCAATGCTGTATACATAGCACTTTACTGCTTTTTCTCTATTTCATTATTGCTGTTTTACCCCTGGCAGCGTTTTTTTAGAAATCAATATAAATATATCAGATATTTATTAACAATTATACTAGTCGCATTCTTTGTATTGTTATCTGCACGCATGCTTACATTGCTATTTGTGATATTTCTTATACCTATGTATATGGTGAATATCTTTAAAACAGGGTTCAGCAGAAAGAAAATAATGCTTTTTGGCTCTGTCTTTTTATTAATATTCCTTACCCTGGCTACAACAAATAACCCTGTAAAAGACAGGTTCAAAGATTTTTTCATGAAAAATTCATCTGTAGCATTCCTGGATGATTATAGTAATGTGAAAGAGGCTGATTTTAATAACCTGACTTTGAGGTTATTTTTATGGCGACTGGGCCTGGATGTTGTATCAGACAATCCTAATAACTTTTTGGGTGGAGTAGGAAATGGAGATGCTCAGAGTTTGGTTAATGCCAAAATGAAAAAATACGGTGTTCGTAATATTCATGAAGAGGTAGAGCTAAGATCACCATTTTATAATGCAAATATGCATAATATGTATTTGCAATCACTGTTAATGGTGGGTATTACGGGCCTTATTTTATTGTTGCTAATTACATTGTTTCCATATTTTACATACAGGCATATGAATTTCATGCCATGGTTTTATGTATTCCATATTTCTTCTATGTTTTTTATGATACAGGAATCAATGTTACAAACACAGGCGGGGTTGATTTTTTACACTTTGTTTTCTGTCATCTACTTCAATCTATATTACAGCCACAAAGACGTTAAAATTAAATTAATATGATGTTTTTGTGAACTTTTTTTAGAAATTTGCACTGAAATATAAAATCTGACACGGTTTTTGCTGTATGTATTGCGCGTACTAAAGAAACTAAGGAAGAAAGCTGAATGGAACAACCTTTTGTGATAAAATTACCCCTGACTCAACCGTCTAAGGCAACGGCACAGCAATCGGATATTAACGAAATCCGTGAAATGTTCCGGGAGATAAACCATAGGTATATGGTTTATCAACCATCTCCATATTATGCTGCTGTTAAGCGTGTTATGGATATTATTATTTCTATGACATTTATTTTGCTGGTTATGTCATGGGTATACCCAATCGTCGCCCTTCTTATTAAACTTACTTCTAAAGGTCCGGTTTTCTTTATTCAAAAACGTACCGGTTATAAGGGAATCGAATTTGACTGCTTTAAGTTTCGTACCATGTATGTAAATGCTGATGCCGATACCAAGCAGGCTACCAGCAACGACAAACGTATTACTCCCGTGGGAAAATTCCTGCGCGCCACTCACCTCGATGAGACAGCCCAGTTCTTTAATGTATTGCTGGGAGATATGTCCATTGTAGGGCCACGCCCCCATATGCTGTATCACACCAGGAATTATTCACAGTTTATCCCGTACTACAACCTGAGGCACGAGGCTATCCCCGGCATGACCGGTATGGCGCAGGTAAAAGGCTTTATTGGAGAGATAAACGTGGAGCGCGAATTGCGTAAGCGTATCCAATGGGATGTGTACTACCTGAAACACCGTAGTGTGTCTATGGATATAAAAATTATCATAGGCACATTTGGCCAGGTTTTTGCAAAAGCCTTTGAAAGTATTACCCGCAAGAATAAATAACCGTTAATACTGACCTTTGTCACTCGCCTGTTACCTTTTTTTCCGTAATTTTCGGTTGAATTATTGGCAATATGGCGACAATTATCACTGCAACCGACTATACAGATGTAGCTACAAACGCGGTATATTATACCTGCGACATGGCTAAAGATATCAACAGCAAAGTAGTAGTGGTGCATGCGTACACTATACCTGTAGCTTTTCACGAAAATCCAATGCCGGTTATCTCGCTTGAAGAAAGCAAAAGCATTGCCGAATCTNNCTGACGATCTGATAGAGAAATACCCCGGATTGAGCATTGAGGGGAGTGTGATATACGGTGATATCACTGACAACCTGAAAGAATACATCAACAAACATAGTGCATGGATGGTAGTGGTGGGCAACAGCAGTACCGATGATAATGGTTTTTGGTTGGGCAGCAACCTGATGAGTACCCTGCGCCACCTGCAATGCCCGGTGCTGGCAGTACCTGCGGAATATAAGTATCAGCATGTTGGCAAAATCACCTTCGCCTGCGACATGAATAATATTTCAGATAAAATACCTGCAGATAAACTCACAGCTATTATCAACAGGCTGAACAGTGAACTGCATGTGTTAAATGTTGATAGTAAAAACAGGCACTTCGACCCCGAAACACCTTATGAATATGCCAGGCTAGAGGAAATGCTGCATAGTGTTAAGCCTGAATATCATCATGTAGAAAATGAAGATATAGATACAGGCATTCAATTGTTTGTAGAGGCAAACAATATGGATTGGCTGGTGGTAGTGCCGCACAAGCACAACTTTTTTGAAAGCCTGTTTCATAAAAGCCATACAAAGGCAATTGTTAAGCAGGCGCATATACCATTACTGGCGCTGCACGAAAGGGCTTAGTCTTCTTTTTTCGTTGCTTTTTCAAACTTCCTTTTTACCAGCCGCGCCAGGGAGTTGACACCTAGCTCGGTGCCTTTCCATTTGGCGTANNGGCGATTTGCAGCAAAGGCAGGGCCACGGCCATTAGTTTGCCGGGTACGCCTTTTGATACTATAATATCTATAGCTGCGGGAATAATATCATTGTACACAGAGTCGCCTGTTACCGGGTTGTCAAAGGTAGTAGAAGCTTCTGCACGCAGTCTTGCCTTTTCCTGCCTTAGTTCTTCCAGGCTCCTTAGCTTTTTGGGATACAAATTAGCCATATCAAGCGGGGTTTGAGTTGTCAGGTTCTTCATCTTCATCACCCGTCAGCAGGCTGACGAACAAACCTGCAAACCATATGTGCATCCTGCGTTTAAAAACGATGATAAGCAATAGCAGTAGGATGTAAATGCCGCTCACTATAAGGTAACCTAATGGTGTTGACCCTGTAACTTCGGCAAAATATTGACTAAGCCCTATGCCCAGGAATATAATAACGGCCATGGTCATCATCATGCCTACCATTGCAAACATGAAGAAGCCCAGTATGAGTGATACTCGTTCTACCAGGCTCAATTTCATCATGTCCAGCCGTGCAGACAGGTAGTTAAGTGCCTTGTCTATCAGTTTCCCAATCATTTGTTAGCAGGAATCAGGTGTTAAAAATATCCGCTNNGGTTGTCAGCCTTGTTTTTCAAAGCGTCAGTCCAGTCGTTTACCTGGCCTTTTATTTTTTCAAAGTCTTCCTTGCGTTTCTTTTCGTCTGTAGCCAATATATATCCAACCGCCGCACCTACTGCTGCACCTATTAATAGTGTTGCTACTGTTCTTGCTGTGTTTGCCATACAACTGAGTTTTTATGAGTGAATAATTATTATCCTTATCTCCTTTATCACTACTATTGTCCAATAAAATTAAAGTATTTTAGTAGTATAAAAGCTGTTATTTGTCATTGTTTCATTTAATAAACATTAGTTAACGGCTATTTGTTGTAAAATATTTACCGGATGCAACTTCTTAACACAAATAATTTAAAACAGATAGCTCTGCTCAGCCTCATAGTAATATTGGGACTCAGCATACTCGACCGTTTTTCCGTATTTATACCCAGTGCTCTGGCAGCGGCTACCATGTATATACTTATCAGGCATTGGTATATTGTATTAGTTACAAAACGCAAATGGAAAAAATGGGTGGCGGCCACATTTTTTATACTCTCGGCAATGATTTTGATAGTCATTCCCTTGTTCTTCCTGTTCCAGGCAATGGCGCCCACGCTTAATAAGATTTTGAGTGAAACAAGCAACCTGCAAAAAACTTTAGCTACTATTTCTGCTAATCTTAAGGAGGTAGGAATACCCCTTACCTTTAATGCCGATCAAATCAACAGTCTGATAGCTAAAATTACTTCTGTTGCCCCCTCGGTCGTAGGTGCTACCGCTAATATGCTCACCAATACAGTGTTGGCATTTTTCTTCCTCTACTTTATGCTGGTACAGGGCAAAGAGATGGAACATAGTATAAAAGACTTCCTGCCGCTCAAATACGAAAATGTTGATGATATATGGAAGTCAACAAGACTGATGGTATTTGCTAACGCAATAGGCATCCCTGTATTGGCTATCAGCCAGGGTATAGTTGCTACTATTGGTTACTGGATATTTGGCGTGGAGTCTTTCGTGTTCTGGGGGGTATTGACAGGCGTCTTTTCTATAGTGCCTATAGTGGGTTGTGCGCTTATCTGGGCGCCATTGTGCATATACATGACTATCGAAGGGCAGGCAGCCAATGCTATATGGCTGGCAGTATACTCATTTATCATTACCGGTGGGGTAGATAATGTGCTGCGCTTTACAATACTGGACAAACTGGGCGATGTACACCCTATAATAACAACAATCGGTATCATCATTGGTGTGCCCATGTTCGGTTTTATGGGTTTTATTTTCGGACCATTGTTGGTTTCTTATCTCTTATTACTCATCAAGATTTACAGGGTGGAATTTACAGATCACAAACCTAAATCAGATAACCCTGTAAGGCGGGGGGATACTACTTAAAATAATTGCTGTCGGCTATGTAGTTATGTACAGGGTCTGGCACCAGATACCTGATAGATTTTCCCAGCTTCACCTGGTTGCGAATGAATGTTGATGATATATTGAGCATCGGTGCATCCAGTATGGTTAGCTTTGCACCATGCGTTTCCTCTATTTCAAACCCCGGCCTGTTGTATATTATGATAGGGTGTCTCTTTACCAATAGCTCATAATTTTTCCACCGGTGTATGTTCTGAAAACTGTCAGACCCCATGATGATGGAAAACTGTTCCAGCGGAAACTTTTCTGCCAGGTAGGTAAGCGTGTCAATAGTGTATGATGGCTTGGGCAGGCTAAATTCTATATTGCTGGCCCTGAACTTTGGGTTGTCATCTATAGCTATCTTCACCAGGTGCAGTCTGTCGTATTCATTCAGCAAAGAATGTGAGTCTTTCAGCGGGTTGTGCGGCGATACTACAAACCAAAGCTTGTCAATATCTGAATGCTCCACAATGTGGTTGGCGATAATCATGTGGCCGGTATGTATGGGATTGAAACTGCCGAAAAATAACCCGATATGCATAGGGCAAAAGTAATTGAAATGCCTCAATATGATAAATGGTGGAAATGTTACCTGCGCTATTCCTGTTTAGTTATGAATATTCTTAAAGTAATGCTAAAACCATCTTCTNNTTATACCTATATGAAAAAACTTGTACTCTTATCATTGGTTCTGCCTATACTTTTTGCCGGTGTCTCCAATGCACAGTTTAATTATAATGTAACAGTAACAAAAGATGCTTATCAACCGCTGACGAGTGGTACAAGTCTTAATGATACTACCATGTGGGACGATGAATTCTATATGCTGCCTTTGGGGTTCTCATTAAACATCGATGGTAAAACTACAAATAGGATATCAGTAGAGTCTATGGTTGGCCTTTCATCAGATAGCTTTGGCTATGTAAACGCTTTTATGATTACAGATCTCGATTTGTATGACAGGGGTAATGCGGGAGATTCGGTAAGTCGGTCGCCGGTAAGCTACCAGTTAACCGGTACTGCAGGCAATAGGGTTATGAAACTGGAGGTGGCTAATGCAGGTATATACGATGAGTACGACCTGTATGGGACTAATAACGACTCCGTTAATTTCCAGGTTTGGTTTTACGAAGGTACCAATGTCATCGAGTTCAGGTTTGGGCCGTCCAATATTTCACATTATTCTGATTACTACTACCTGACAGGAGAACCCATGATGGGATATATAAAGAACATACTGATAGGTACATCTAACTTCGATGCTTTTTATTACTTCACCGGCAATTATTTGTCGCCTGTTATAGACAGTGCCAAGGCTGGTACGGGTTTTAATGCGGGGCTTAACATTCATCCGCCAGATAGTACTGTTATCAGGTTTACTCCTGTTCCCGTGGGCATTGGCAGTACTATTGCTATGTTGTCCGAATTGCAATTGTTGTCTAATGCAGGTAGTAGGTTCATCAGCTTGAACAGCCCCTACGACAGGGTACTGGAGTATAAAATCATATCATTAAACGGAGCTTCGTTGCAGTCTGGCGTTATACGTACCGGAATGAATAAACTGGACATCAGCAATTTGCCTTACGGTATGCATATACTGGCAGTATCAGGTGATGACGGAGTCAAAACTTTCCGTATAAATAAGTATTAACCTATTCCCATAAAAGAGAGGTATACCGGCCTGCAACTGATTATCAGTGTGTTACAAGATCTTGGGTCAAAAGCTTCTGCTATTAAATATAACAATTATCGTGCTCTGTATATAAATTGACGTTTTATAGTATTTTCACGTTCCCTTAGCATGGGGCATGTAGAAAGGAATTATTAGTACGTAAAAGAGCAAATTGTGAAAGCAATTATCCCTGTAGCAGGTGCGGGTACAAAACTCCGCCCGCTGACATATACGCAGCCTAAGGCGTTGATACCCATTGCGGGTAAAACCATCCTTAGTGTTATTGTTGATCAACTGCTGGACGCCGGAGTTACTGAATTTGTGTTTGTAATAGGGTACCTGGGAGAAAAAATACAGCGCTATCTCACTAAGAATTACCCTAAACTGAAATACACCCTGGTCAACCAGGCCGATCGTAAAGGTACCGGTCATGCAATATGGCTGACTAAGGACGCAATTGGTGACGATGAGGTGATGATTGTACTGGGTGATACCATATGCGACTACGATGTAAAGAAAGTATTAGCCAGTCCGGTATCACAAATAGGTGTGCGTAAAGTAGATGACCCGCGTGGGTTTGGTGTTGCCGAACTCAACGAAAAAGACATAGTGTTAAAAGTAGTGGAAAAGCCACTCATCCCAAAGTCGAATATGGCAATGGTTGGTGTGTATTATATAAAGGAATCAAATACACTGTTCAGCGCGCTGGATAAACATCTGAATGAACGCAATACAGATGAAGAGGGAGAATATCACCTGACGAATGCGCTGCAGCATATGATAGAGCAGGGTGTGGGTTTCCAGGCATTCAGGGTGAACAACTGGTTTGACTGCGGTAAAAAAGAAAGTCTTTTGTACACCAATGCGGTGTTGTTGAAAGAACAAAGCGAGCGCCGTGGCGAGACAACTACATCGTACCAATATGAAACCAGTGTAATTATCCCCCCGGTAAGTATAGCTGAAGGATGTACCATCAGCCATTCCATCATAGGGCCAAATGTAACAATAGGAGAACATACCAATATCAAAGCATCTATTATCAAAGACACGATTATTGGTTCTTATGCTGAGTTGGATGAAGTTGTCCTACACTCATCCATAGNNTCAGAGCCTCAATATAGGTGATAATACAGAAATTGATTTAGGATAAAAAAGCCCCGCAGTTGCGGGGCTTTTATTTTACTGTAATAGTGAATTTTTTGTGGCTTCTTTTTTTAATGCCTGTTCCCAGCGCCATGCTGTGTCCATCATCTGGTCGAGGTCGTATTTGATATCCCAGTCCAGCAAGGCACGCGCCTTGCAGTTGTCAGCATATACTGCTATTACATCGCCTGCCCTGCGTGGCCCGCGTATATAATTCAGCTTCTCCCCAGATACTTTTTCAAAGGCGGCTATCAGCTCTAATACTGTCACCCCATTGCCCGACCCAAGGTTGAAAACTTCGCATTGCTGGGTATTCTTGCCTTCCATTGTGTATTGCAGCGCCTTGGTATGGGCGTTGGCTATGTCCATCACATGTATGTAATCACGTACGCACGATCCGTCACGGGTATCATAGTCTGTGCCGAATACCTGCATCTCTGGTCGCTTGCCTATGGCTGTCTGTGTAATAACAGGCACTAGGTTTTCAGGTTTTTCCTGCAATTCGCCTATGATGGCTGACGGGTGCCCGCCTACGGGATTGAAATAACGTAACAGTGTTACATTAAAGTCAGGGTTGGGCCTGCCGAAATCGCTGCATATATCTTCGCCCATTTGTTTGGTACGTGCATATGGCGATTCAGGTTCCGCCAGTTCTGCCTTCTCGTCTACCGGTAGCTTGTCGGGGTTGCCATATACCGAGCAAGATGAAGAAAATACGAAGTGGTTGATTTTATTTTCCTGTGCGCATTGCAGCAGGTTCACTAATGAGTTGATATTGTTCCTGAAATATTTAAGTGGTTCGTTTACACTCTCCGGTACTGATTTGAATGCAGCAAAGTGTATGATACCCGCTATGTCAGGATTTTCAATAAATACCGCCTCAGTATCTTCCAGGTTGCACAGGTTTACTTTATAGTTCTTTATTTTTTTTCCTGTTACTTTTTCAATGCCTTCCAACATACGCAATGAACCGCGCGAAAGGTCATCTATGGATATTACGTCAAATCCGTTCTCTACCAGGTCTACAATGGTATGGCCGCCTATATAGCCACAACCTCCTGTTACTAATATTTTGCTCATCAGGTGTTGTTAGTTGCTACAAATATACCGTATTATTTAACCTGCTGCATTTTCACCAGGTTTTTATATAGGCCGCCTTTTGCCATCAGTTCTGTATGTGTGCCTTGCTCAGCTATACGGCCTTTATCCAGTACTATAATATTATCCGCATGTTGCACCGTCGATAGCCTGTGCGCTATTACTATACTGGTCCTGTTTTGCATCAGGGTGTTGATGGCATCCTGCACTATACGTTCACTTTCTGTATCCAGCGATGAGGTGGCTTCATCCAGTATCAGTATTGGAGGGTTTTTCAATACAGCCCTGGCTATAGTTACGCGCTGGCGTTCTCCACCACTCAGCCTTGCACCGCGGTCGCCTACTATCGTTTCGTACTTGTCCGTCTTATTGATGACGAAGTTGTGCGCATTGGCTACTTTGGAGGCTTCCTCCACTTGCTGCAGGGTAGCGCTGCCGGTGCCTAATGCAATATTGTTGAAGATGGTATCATTGAAAAGAATTGGTTCTTGGTTCACTATGCCCATCAGTTTGCGCAGTTCACCCAGTTTGTATTCTTTAATGTTTACGCCATCTATCAATACTTCGCCTGCTGTCACATCATGAAAGCGGGGGACCAAGTCAGCCAGCGTAGACTTGCCTGCACCTGATGAACCTACCAACGCTACCATCTGTCCCTTAGGTATCACGAGGTTGATGCCGTCTAATACTTTTTTGCTGCCATAAGCAAAGTGTACATTCTTCAGCTCAATAGAATGATGAAAACCGGGAATGTTTTTTGCATGAGGCAATTCCTTTATTGAGTTCTCTGTATTCAGAAACTGTTCCATGCGTGCCACTGCTGCCGAGCCCTTTTGGATATTATAGAATGCTGTTGACAGATTTTTAATAGGATTGATAATCTGATAAAACAGACCTATGAACATAATGAAGAAAGGACCGGTAAGTGAGCTTTCTCCTGAGAAGATGAGCTTGCCGCCATACCATAGTATAATGCACACAACGGTGATACCCATCGTTTCCGAAAGAGGAGAGCTAAGATCGCGTCGCATGGCTATCTTGTTCTTCAGGCGGAAAATGAGGTTGTTGATTTGTGTGAAGCGGAGCTGCTGGTGTTTTTCAGCATTAAAAGCTTTCACAACGCGCATGCCCACCAGTGTTTCATCTATCACACCCAGGACATTGCCCAACTGCTCCTGCGCTTCGCCGGATGGCTTCTTCAGCGACTTGCCTATACGTCCGATTATTAAGCCGGATATCGGTAACAGTATCAGCAGGAACAATGTTAGTTGCGGACTGATAACAACCATGGATATGAGTGTGATGATAATGGTCAATGGTTCACGAATAAAAGTTTCCAGCACGTTCATGATAGACACTTCCACTTCGTTGATGTCATTAGTCATTCTCGATATCAGGTCGCCCTTGCGCTCTTCGTTGAAAAATCCGATAGGCAGTGAGAGCGCTTTCATAAACATCTCGTTGCGCAGCTTGCGTATTACCGCATTGCGTATAGGGTTCAGGATGTTCAGCGAGGTATATACAAACAGGTTCTTCAGAATAGTAAACACAACTACTATCAGTACACTGTATGTAAGTGCAGTAAGCTTGTCATATTCCAATATAGTCTGGTTAACCGTGTTGATGATGTCGCTGACAATGCCTTTGTCTTTAGATGGTTCACTTACACCCTCGAACAGCACCTGCAATACGGGAGCCAGCATGGTAAATGAAAATAAAGAAAAAACAACTGCCAACAGGCTTGTTACAAAATAGAGAACTATCCTGCTTTGAAAGCCTGCGAGATGCTTGAGTAAAGGGGCAATCTTGTTCATGTTTTTTTATTCTATCGTCCAGGATACGCTGCCATCCTTTTCGTCTTTTATCATAACACCTGCTTCGGCAAGTTTATTGCGTATCAGGTCCGATGTTGCATAATCCTTACGTGTTTTGGCGTCTTTACGTATCTCCACCAGCAGCGATAGCACTTTGTCTATCTTACCATCCTGCTGCACCTGCAATGGCTTCATGCCCAGTATATCTACCAGGTATGTCTTAAAGGTGTCCATCATCAGTTGGTAAGTATTTGCCGATAATGAATCGCTCTTTATCTGTCCGCCTTTGATACCGTTGATGACCGGCGCCAGTTCAAACAGGTTGGCCAATACTTTTGCTGTATTGAAGTCATCATTCATAAAATCAGCGCACTCATTGCAGAAGCGTGTTACTTTTTCGTCCAGTTCTTTATCTGCTGATGTCGCCGATGTATTGGCAGGTAATTTTTGCAATACTTCATACGCCTCCCACAGCCTGCGGAATGCTTTTTCTGATGCCTGCAATGCTTCGTTGGAGAAATCCAGCGTACTTCGGTAGTGCGTTTGCAGTATATAGAAGCGTACTACCATAGGATGGTAAGGCTGCTCCAGTATAGGATGGTTGCCGCTGAATAATTCCGTTATCTTGATAACATTATTATAGCTTTTCCCCATCTTTTTGCCATTGATGGTAATCATGTTGTTGTGCATCCAGTAGCGTACCGGTGCACAGCCGTGTGCAATGGTGGATTGTGCTATCTCACTCTCGTGGTGCGGAAATTGAAGGTCCATGCCACCGCCGTGTATGTCAAATACCTGTCCCAGGTATTTGCTGCTCATGGCCGAGCACTCTATATGCCATCCTGGGAAACCCTCTCCCCATGGGCTGACCCAGCGCATGATGTGTTCAGCAGGGGCTTTCTTCCACAGGNNAGCGTTTCTCGTCCTGCCCGTCCAGCTCGCGCGTAGTCTCCAGCAGTTCATCAATTTTCCTGCCCGACAGTTTGCCGTATGGGTATTTGTCAGCGTATTTTTTTACATCAAAATATACAGAGCCGTTCACTTCGTAGGCATAACCCTTATCGATGATATCCTGTATCATTTGTATCTGCTCTATTACATGACCGGTGGCTGTTGGCTCTATATTCGGTTCTATATTATTAAACAGGCGCATACCCCAGTGAAACAGGTTAGTGTATTTCTGTACCAACTCCATAGGTTCCAGCCTTTCCAGGTGAGCTTTTTCAGCCCCCTTATCCACTGCTTCACGCCCCTCTTCTTCAAAATGTCCTGCGTCTGTAATGTTGCGTACGTAACGCACTTTATAGCCCAGGTGGTTTAGGTAGCGATATACTACATCGAATGTGATATATGGGCGGGCATGCCCCAGGTGCGACTCACCCGATACGGTAGGTCCGCACACATACAGGCCGGCATGGCCGGGTACCGATGGTTCAAACTTTTCTTTTTCTCTTGAGTATGAATTGTAAATGTGTAACTCTGACATATGGCAAAATAAATGTAAAAATACGGCTTAGCCTTGAGTGCCGGGTTTTATTTGAAAATTCGCTATAACAGGGATGTGGTCTGATAAAGGGGTATATGGCGCCTTATAGCCAATACAGCGCATGGCCATCGGGGTATAAAAAATATAGTCGATACGCAGGGTAGGCGAAAGACGGCTGTAGGTACGGCCTAATCCGCTGCCCCGCTGCAAAAAGGCGTCTTTCAGCCCCTCGCTCATACAGGTGTAGGTGTACGATGCCGGCAGGTCGTTCATATCTCCGCACACTATTACAGGGGAGGGGCTGGCTTCAATAGCCTTCCTCGCTACTTTCGTTTCCCTGGCTCTGCGCAGGAAAGCGTAATTGAACTTCCACAGGTAAGAACGGGAGCGAACCAGGTCGGCTTTTTCACTATTGCTGGTCACTTCTTNNTTTGTCGTTATCACTCAGGCCAAATGTGTTGAGGTGCAGCGAGAAGAAGCGGATAGTATCGCTACCCGGCGGTACTATATCCGCCTGCAGCATGTATATATAATCAGACAGTTTATGCGCCTTAAAGCCGTGAATCTCGTAGCGTGAGAAAATAGCTGTTCCCAAAAAAATGTTTTTACCCAGGGTGTTATCTGCCTGGAAGCGGTAGTCCTTATACCCGCCTTGTTCCATTATTTTTTGCGCGGTAGGTGTGTTTATGGCTGCCTTGCGTACTGCGAATTCGGGCAGGCTTATGATATCGGCATCTACGCTGGCCAGGTAGTCTATTATTTTGTTTTTCTGTTCTTTGCTATTCGGCTCGTCAAACAAGCCCATGCCGTGTGCGTTCCAGTGCATCACTTTTATAGTATTGGGGGCTCGGCTGAAATCGTTTTCTTTAAAATAATTCATGGCGAAAATTGCACCGACAACTTTATATGACGCTGCCAGCGCAATCACTGACAGCAGTGCCCTTACCTTTCGTGTAGATAGTATCAGCCACGCCAGTACAAAGAGTATATTAGCCAGTATGGCAAATGGTGTACTCAGGCTGAAGATGGATATATATCGTACTGATACAGGATGAACATAGGCTGCGGCTACGCAAAGCCCCAGCCATACTATTGCGCCAAGGTTCAGCAATAGTACAATGCGGCCCAGGAACCGCCTGATGAATCGAAGAATAGGATGGTTCAATACAGTGTTATCAGTTATCCTTTCTGCCCGATGCTTTCATCAGCGTCTCCTTATCTTCTTTGCTCAGCGCATCGTAGCCTTTCTGGTTTATTTTATCGAGTATCTCGTCAATGTTGTTTTGTGTTATGCCCTGCTTCGGTTTGGGTGTGTACATGCTCATGGTACGGTTTCTGCGGGTATTGCTCCTGTTCAGGTATGCACGGTCGTCATTCTCAAAACGGTTATTCACTTTGTCCATGATATTGTACACCCACTCACCGGGCTTATAGCCACTGCGCAGCAGTGCCACGTAGCCGTAACCCATAGCAGCGCCTCCCAGTAGTATAAATAAAGGAGCCCCTTCAAAATTGATATTGGCGTTCATCAGTTGCAGCACATAGAATATAGACACAACTACCCATATGGGTATGCGTATGGTTTCGCCCAGGAAGAACCGGTAACCCGGTGCCAGGGCTATGNNCCGCCCTGCGCGCCAAACATGGCCGCCCTGCCGCTAAAATAACTGCCGGGTATTAGCTGTGCCAGTTCATAAAACAGGCCGCCTGCCAGCATGCTATAGATAAATATGGGGATCACCTGCCTATGTCCCACCAGCATCTGTACCAGCGAACCGAATGCGTACAGCCATATCATATTGCTGAACAATACCCAGAACCCTTCATGTATCCAGCCATAGGTAAGTAAGGTCCACAGTTTGGGTAGGAAATTTTCTACTTGTGGCAAAGCCGTATTGACAGTAAAGTATTTATTGAACAAAGCCGGGTCCGCCTCAGCTACCATCATTGTTACACGGCTCATGTGGTAGGCTATAAAGCCCGTGCCCTGTGCAATGATGAGTTTGAGTACTGCGTTCTGCTCAAAAGCCGGTATCCCCCTTTGTGTCTTTATCATTTCACTTGTTTCTTAGGCAAATTAATAAAAATGGCTGCGGTTACGTTTGTTCCATATCTTCAGCAATATGAAGCCTACCAGCATACCGCCCAGATGCGCAAAGTGCGCTACATTATCACCTGCTGAATTTTGTATGCCCGCATACAGTTCAAACAGGGCGTAGGCGGCTACAACATACTTGGCTTTGATAGGCACCAGGAAGTAGATGTACAATAGGGTATTAGGGAACAAATAGCCAAATGCGAACAATATTCCGAATACAGCACCCGATGCACCCACTGTGGCTTCGTCAAATATGCCCCCGAAATACTGCCCCGTAGGTGGATAAGTGTATCCGTGTATATACCTGTTGATAGCCGTTATCGACTCCTGAGACATATCCAAGCCGGGGTGTGTTATCCAGGAATGATAAGTATTAATAACCTCGTTAATCAATGTATTGCCGGTGGGACGTGTGACATATTCTTCTATAAACGCCCGCATATTGTCAGGTGTGGGGTTTGCCTGGTAGGCATTAAATGCCTGCTCTACACCATAAAAGCCGTAGGCAACGACAACCATATGCAGTACGGCTGCGCCCAGTCCGCATATCAGGTAAAAGGTAAGGAAACGTTTGGGCCCCCATACGTTCTCCAATATGCTGCCAAACATCCACAGAGCAAACATATTTGAAATGATGTGCATCAGCGTAGCATTGAGGCTTTGGTAGCTGCCGTGCAGGAACATATGNNGGTTTGAAGTATTCAGATTTCCAGTAGTGTAGCCCCAGGTAGTCAGATATGTCGATGCCGAACTTGCCTAAAACAAACTGGGCAAATACCATAATGGCATTGATAATAATTAGATTCTTAACTATGGTGGGCAAAATCTGGAACCTTCCCGGCCTGAATTCTGTCATCTATACTTTGTATTACGTCTTAATAATCAATCTATCCCGCACTATTACAATAACGATGGCAAATTTACGGTTTAATAGGCGACCGCAGTCAAATTATAATTTTTTTAGGAGTAGCGCCTTACAGGGTTGATATGTATCTTATTTTCAGGTATTAGGCTGGAAATTATACGGGTCAGTAGGTAAAACCCCTATGAGTATAAACCGGTGATTGCGGGTATCAATTGTATTATTAATCCTCAGTTGTAAACTCAGTTTTGCAAGGGGAAAGGGGGTATATTATTTTTCATTACTTACCCAACCTATTGACTATCATTGCCTTTCTATATATGCAGACACCAAGTTTACCTGGAAAAGCAAGCTATCCTCATGGATTTCTTGCTTTTTTTATTTCGCTGCCCCTGTATACTCTATTACTTCCCGTTTTGCGCTACAACCCAACCCGCGCTGTACCACTTTATTGAGTTGGCAATCTGGTAAGACATGTCGCGCCAGTGTTTCAGTCCTTTAGCATCGTCTGCCCAATAATTATAGCGCATTTCCAATGTGCGACCATCACCTACAATATAGTAGGTCAGGTGATAATTATTGGTTTTTTCCTGCGAGCCTTTACCGGGCTTTGCCAGCATAGCTATTACTGTGTACTCTTTGGTTCCTATTGNNTATACGTGCGTTGTGCAAGCAGCTCTTACGCGGGTCGTACAACCCATTGCTTTTGTGCGGGTCATCGGCATGGTCGTGTATGTTCAGTTGCATATTCATGCCTGCCTTGGGTGTGCACTTGGCGGCAAACACTATAGTATATCCGCCTTCAGGACATTCATCCCAGTAATGATAGTATTCCCTTTCTTTCTTAAGTATCGGCGGAACGTCTAATTGCAGATTGCCATTGAAGAGCGTAAATGTCTGTGTTGCAGCTTTGGCAGTAGATGCCGATGGTTTTTTTGCATATACGGCAACGGATGCTGCCATCAGCAGGCTGAGAATCAGTACACGCATGTCTTTTTTATTTTCCGGTTGAACTGCTAAAGTACAATGAAAATCTCAAATGTTAACAAAATTTGTATTGTTAACATTTGCGGGATGTTATTTTTCTACCAGCCTGAATCCCTTATTTGCGCCCACAGCCGCCTGAAGGCTTCAAGGTCTGTTATCTCCCCTGGTAGTCAGTGGCAAGGCCGCGTTCTTACCATCCTGCAAAAGATGATAGACGCGGTAGTATTTAGGCGCTATGACTCCCGCAATAGCTGTATCATTTACTTCATAAAAGGTATTTTCCCCAAAAAACGGTTAAGACACCCAAAAGGTTAGCCTAATTATAGATACTGGCAACGCCGGTCAGTGTCCACACAGTGTCTTTGTGTACCTGTACTATTTTCATCCCACCTGTGAAGGTGCCGAATTCATAAGACACTTCTGTACGCAGGTCATCACTTTTATAAATCATTCTTTCTGCATCTACCAGGTGTTTCTTCACCATATACGGACCGCGTATGCGCATTTGTGGTATATCTGGTATACGTATGGTTGTATCATTTACAATCTCCAGTTGCAACTCGCGGCTGAAAGTTTGTGTGGGTATCAGCGCCACAGGGTCACCAGCTTTCAAAAAGAAGTTCCAGTTATGTTTTCCCCCAATACGCTCCAGCCCGTTGGATATTGTTATGCCTTTTGATACAGTACCGCCAAAACTATCTACGATACTCATGGTTACGCTATAGCTTCCTGCTGTGGTGTACGCGTATGTAATACCCTTTCCAAATACAGTTTGCGTTTCCCCGTTTCCGAAGTCCCAGGTCAGTTTTGTGTCGTCAGGAAAGTTGCTGGTAAAAGTGATAGGCGAGTACACATAGTGTTTGCCTGTGTATTCAAAGTCCGGCTTGAAAAAAATTGACGAATCGGTTTCAATTGGGTCAGTTGAGTCTTTGTTGCAGGCTGTCATACCATTTAAAAGAGCAAATGCCAGGGCTATTATCAACGAGTATTTCATAGCTTATAAAGTTAAGGGAATTGGACAATATCATACAAATCTTTGGCCGGCAGTTACGGCCTTGCCTTGCAGTCATATTCCGGCACAGGAGCTTCACTGTCTTTGGGGTTGTTGACGCGGTCTTCTATATCATTACAAAATATGCCCGCCTCGCTCAGGTCAGTTGCCTGTACCCCATATTCACGTCTGTCAAGTATATCACCGTTTTTCTCTTGTGTGCAATAGCAGGTGTACGACTTGTAGCTCGTTTTTGTACACGATGCCATATGCCATACAATGGCAACCGCCACCATAATAGTGATTAAATATGCTCTCATCCCTTACATATTTATACTGCTAAGATACGAAAATTGAAAATCCGATGAATGTATATTAACAATAAGCCCCGCTATACGCGGGGCTTATTGTTATGTTTGTTCTTGTTTGTTATGTTTTACAACAATGTAGTAGGGCATACGTAATCAGTGACTTTGAACTTGCCGGTTTCTTTTATGGCTCCAAATCCACCTTCCACATTTACCAGGTTGNNCGTGCTCTTAGTATAGAAGCAAATATCATAGAGCGGTAACCGCCGGCACAATGTACATACCACGTTTTCCCCTTGTCTACGTCAGACATGTTGTCGTTGATATAATCCAGTGGCACGTTTTCTGCGCCTATTATGTGTTCACTGTCATATTCACTTTTCCGGCGTACATCCATAATGTCTGTATGGCCTTTTTGCGCCAATGATGCAAATTCCTCAGCACTGATGGATGGTATGCTATCCGTTTCTTTCCCGGCATTTTCCCATGCGCTATACCCTCCCTGCAGGTACCCCAGTACATTGTCATATCCTACTCGCGCCAGCCTTATCAGCACCTCTTCCACTTTGTCCTCTTCCGCTATTACCAGTATCTCTTGCTTTACATCTGGTATCAGTGCACCCACCCATGGGGCGAAATTGCCGTTAATACCTATGTTTATAGAATTGGGGATGAAGCCTTGGGCAAATACTTGTGCGTCTCGGGTATCCAATACAACTGCACCGGTTTCATTAGCCGCCGCTTCAAATGCATCAGGGTTAAGTGTATGCTGCCCGCGCTCCAGTACTACATCTATGCTTTCATACCCCTGCTTGTTGAGCATTACATTCATCGGAAAGTATTTGGGAGGCGGTGTTAGCCCCGTAAGCACTTCTGATACAAATTTCGCCTTCTCCATTGGTTGCAGCGCATAGTTTGTTTTCTTCTGGTTACCCAAAGTGTCAG